>JAIWNQ010000230.1 GCA_020216745.1 Candidatus Hydrogenedens sp. | reverse complement strand
TGATAACTAAAATAGACATGATAAAAAAGGAATAGTTTGTCCAATAAATGGTATCTGTTAGTGTCCTGCACATATTAAAATGTCTATCCTTTCTATGCATGTCTAAATATGTATAATATTGTACTCTTCTCACCTTCGTGTACCTCATTATTACCGCTCCCTTTTTAGACTTGCATAAATTCATTATCTTTTATCATCATCTTCTCCCTTCGCCGTCAAAAAGAGAGCGTTGAGAAAAAAGTTATATTATTCTATTATGTTTTACCAATACGTTTCCTTTTTAATTTCTCCTTGTTATCTTGCTTCATTATATACTCCGTAATAAATTATATCATACACACAATTTAAATTGTGACAAATTTTTTATTTTATCACCATAAAAATAAAATAAAAACATACTATCTTTTTTAATTTCATCTTATTATCTTTGTGAAGTACCATTCAAAGCACCTCAGCCACTCCTGCGTGTGTCTTTTACTTCGCAATTACACACGGCAAAGAAAACCTAACCACAGAGTACCCAGAGAACCACAGAGTTGTTTCAATTCTTTATCCCTTTATCTCCGTGTCCTCTGTGGTTAATTCATTTTCATCTATTGAAACTACAATTACTCCATTCGGAAGTAGGGAAGCGGATGTTACATCATATACTACTGTAGGGGTGGACCTATGTGTTTGCCCTACTTCAGACGTTTACTTTTTGGGGTAGATAAGTGGGTTTGCCCCTGCGAAGAACAACATGGGATGGAATATATTTGAGGGAGGACAGAATGGGTTTGTACATACCTAAGCATTTGTCTTAATTGCATTTTATAATGAGAACAGAATAAATTATAGATAAAGGATTATAGGATAAGGTATCAGCAGGAGATATTGATACTGCCTATTAAGCACAAATATCCTTAATTATAATGAAAATGGGGGTTATTGTGGGATGGTGCTTTAATTGTTTGTTTTGATTTGTTTGTTTTATTCTTCTAATACTTCCTGAATAATTTTCCATAGTGGGGCAACACCTTCTTTTGTGATGGCGGAAAATGGAACAATGATGGCTTCTTCATCAAGGTTTAGTTCTTTTCGTATTTTATCCAATTGTATTTTTCGTTGTGCATTGCCTAATTTATCAATTTTTGTGGCAACAAGTAGGGTAGGTATGGAATGTTCTTCTAAGAAGTCGAGTAAGGATATGTCTTTATCTGTAAGACCATGCCGTGAGTCGATGAGAACAACGACGAGTTTTAATTGATTACTTTGGGTAAGGTAATCGAACATGAGTTTATTCCACTGTTGTTTTAAGGATAATGGAACTTCAGCATAGCCATAGCCTGGCAGGTCGACCATGTAGAATTTGCGGTTGACTTCGAAAAAGTTAATAGTTCTGGTTTTCCCTGGTGTATTGCTTGTTTTGGCGAGGTTTTTCCTCCCCCATAGGGCGTTTAGTAGTGATGATTTGCCAACGTTGGATTTGCCTGCGAATGCGATTTCGGGTTTGCGTTCGCGTGGAGCGTCTTTAATTTCAAGGATGCTTTTTTTGAATTCGACGGAGCTGATTTTCATAAATTAATACCTTTGATACTTTATCTTAATTTATTTGTCTGGGCAGGTGAATTGCAAATGGACTTTTTGTGAGCATATCAGTATTTAAATACGATATAATCATTTCTCTGATGTAAATGAAAGGAAAACAGTAATTATGGCTTATGAAGCAGTTGCATACGCACGGGCAGGATTGGTCGGCAATCCATCTGATGGTTATTATGGGAAAACAATAAGTGTGATTATTCGCAATTTTTTTGCGAAGGTCAGTTTGTATGAAAGTCCACAACTGGAAATTATACCGAGTTATCAAGACCAGTCAAAATATGAGTCTATAGAACATTTGACGGAGGATGTTCGTATTAATGGCTACTATGGTGGTATTCGTTTGATGAAGGCAGGTATCTATAAGTTTTATCAATATTGCAAGGCGAATAAAATAACTCTACCACAAAAGAATTTTTCCATTCGTTATCGGTCAACGATACCACGTCGTTTGGGGCTTGCTGGGTCGAGTGCTTTAGTAACTGCGACAATGAGGTGTCTTATGGAATTTTATGAAGTGGATATTCCGAAGCCAATTCTTCCAAATCTTATTTTAAGTGTGGAGACGGAGGAATTAGGTATCTTTGCTGGATTACAAGACCGAGTTATTCAGGTTTATGAAGGCTGTGTGTTTATGAATTTTGACAGAACGTTAATGGAGACGCGAGGGTATGGGCATTATGAAGAGATACCTGTATCCCTTTTGCCGAAGTTATTTATTGCTTATCGTAAAGATTTATCGGAAGGGTCAGAGGTTTTTCATAATAATGTTCGAGAACGGTGGTTGTCGGGTGATCCGGAGGTGCATCAAGCAATGCGTGATTTTGCAGAGTATGCCCAAAAGGCAAGAGACCTTCTCCTTGCAGGAAAGGGAGAAGAGATTGGAATATGGATGGATAAAAATTTTGACCGACGAAGGTCAATATATAACCTTGACCCACGTCAGGTTCGTTTAGTTGATGTTGCGCGGTCTGTAGGAGCGCATGCACAATTTACTGGCTCGGGTGGTGCTATCGTTGGAATTTATAAAGATGAAGCGATGTATGAAAAAATTGTGGAGGCACTACAAACAGAAAATGCTGTGGTCATAAAACCGCAAATTGAACCAGCAGAATAGGTTTGACTTCATGGGCAATTTCTATATTATAGGTACGCCAATAGGAAATTTAGAGGATATAACTCATCGTTCATTACGGGTACTTGCGGAATTGGAATTATTGATATGTGAGGATACTCGTGTTACACGGCGAATATATATCCATTACCATATTCCTTTCCCATCTCGAGTTTGTGCATGTTTCGAGTCTCGAGAGCCAAAGATTATTCCCTTTGTGCTTGAAGAATTAAAAAAAGGAACCAAAGTTGGATTATGTTCAGATAGTGGAATGCCATGTATCAGTGACCCTGGATATAAATTAGTGCAAGCAGTCCTTGACGCAGGACATCAAATTGACGTTATTCCTGGTGTTACTGCGGTAGAAACAGCTCTTGTTTTATCTGGATTGCCTACGTCATCGTATACGTTTAAGGGTTTTCCTCCGCGAAAAGAGGGTCCCACACATCATTTTTTAGAGATGGATAAAGAACTTCCACACACATTAATTTTTTATGAATCACCCTATCGCGTCTTGAAATTTTTAGAACAGGCATACCGTGTTTTGGGGGATAGATGTTGTGCTGTGTGCTTTGAAATGACGAAAAAATTTGAGCGTGTCTTTCGTGGATATATATCTGATGTTATTGAAGCATTAAAAACAGAAACCATCAAAGGCGAAGTTACAATTGTTATCGCTGGAAATCATCCGAAATTTATTCGAGAAAATTTTAGTAAAAAAGTTGAAAATTGATTTTTTTTGTGGTAAAATGGTACTATATGAGTTATTGGTCCATAAACAATAAAACGATAGGAGATGTTAAAGAATATTAAAAATTGGACATAAAATAAAATAGATTAAATGTGGGGTAAAAGGGGATTTGCATTTTGGTTTTAAAATTGATATAATATTACTCCTGTATAATTGTTATTTTATGATTTTAAAAGGGAATATCAATAAAAATATGGATTATCTTCGCACCATAAGGAAACGGTACAGGTAAAAGTGTCATTTCTTATAAATTTTCCCGGAACCATAATAAGGAGTTTTTTTCATGGCTGTGGCTCCCCGTTCAGAACGAATTTCGTTAGCACGAGCACCTGAAGATTTATCCCATCTGCCCAATCTGATTGAGATTCAGACGAAATCGTATACAGATTTTTTGCAGTGGGATGTTCCTCCTCATGAACGACAGAACAAAGGACTACAAGCAGTACTCAATGAGTATTTTCCAATTGAGTCGCCGAATGGACTGGCAAAGTTAGAATTTGTATCCTATGTCATTTCTCCGCCGAAGTATACCATAGAAGAATGCCAGAATTTAGGTTTAACCTATTGTGGTATTTTGAAGGCACTCCTTCGGTTGACTATTTATGAAGAGTCGTTAAAGGGAGAGAAGATAGAGAAGCAGGTTCAAGAGCAAGATGTGTTTTTAACAGAACTACCTTTGATGACGCCCACAGGGACATTCATTATCAATGGTGCGGAACGTGTAATTGTTAGTCAATTACACAAATCGCCTGGTGTTTCGTTTGAACGGAAACAGCATCCGGGAGGCAAGTTATTATTATCAGCTCGTATTATTCCGTATCGTGGTGCGTGGATAGAATTTGATTATGACCCGAATGATGTGTTGTGGGTAACTGTAGACCGTCGTGTTCGCATGCTTGCCACAACATTACTAAAAGCATTGGGTTATGTTGAACCTGAAGAAATTCTGCGGATGTTTTATCGTATTGACCGCGTCAGAATAAAACGGACGAAAGCAACATTATATAAGAAACAAAAAGTTAGACATAGAGGGAAAGAGGTAGAACAAGAGAAGGAATATTCTGTAATAGATGTCCGTGATTTAGTTGGGTATTGGCTTGCATCGGATATTATTGACCCGGAGACAGGAGAAGTTATTGCAGATGCGTCCTCGCAAATAACGGCGGCGGTATTGAATGCGGTTCTTCGTTCCCCTATTCGTGAATTTTATGTATTGAACCGTCAGGATGTATTAAGCGACATTAGTATTGCTCAGACCTTAAATATAGACCAGGCTCAGACTCAGGAAGAGGCGTTACGTGAGATTTATATTCGGATGAGACCGGGTGATCCTACTAATGATGCTCAGTGTCGAAAGCATTTTGAAAGTATGTTCTTTGACCCAGCAAGGTATGACTTTGCTTCTGTAGGTCGGTATAAAATTAACCGTAAGTTGGGGCTTGAAATTTCACAAAAAGTGCGAACCTTAACGAAAGAAGATATTATTGAAACCCTTAAATACTTGGTGAAACTTCATCGCGGTGAAGGTGTTGTTGATGATATAGACCATTTAGGAAATCGGCGGGTTCGCTCTGTAGGTGAACAGTTAATGAATCAATTCCGTATTGGTCTTGCAAGGATGGAAAAGACCATTCGGGAGCGGATGAGTTATCGCTCAGAAGATAAGGAATTTACACCTCAATCTTTAGTAAACCCGAAACCCATCGGAATTGTTCTTAAAGATTTCTTTGGCCGTAGTCAGCTTTCTCACTTCATGGACCAAATCAATCCGCTTTCCGAATTGACACATAAACGGCGTCTCAGTGCATTAGGTCCGGGAGGACTTAATAGGGATAGGGCTGGTTTTGAGGTTCGTGACGTGCATCCTACACATTATGGTCGTATTTGCCCGATAGAAACACCTGAAGGGCCGAACATCGGTCTTATGGCTTCACTTGCAACGTATGCAAGGATTAACGAATATGGATTTCTCGAGACTCCGTATCGTAAGGTAGAAAATGGAAAAGTTACAAATGAAATTGTTTATCTTACCGCGTATGATGAAGATAATTACAAGATAGCTCAGGCAAATGAGCCGTTAGATGAGAAAGGGAGATTTAAGAATCATTTTGTTCTTTGTAGGCATAAAGGGGATTTCCCATTGGTGCCCCCAGATGAAGTGGATTTTATGGACGTTTCACCGAAGCAGATTGTAAGTGCAGCGGCAGCATTGGTTCCATTCTTGGAGCACGACGATGCTAACCGTGCATTAATGGGTTCAAACATGCAACGTCAGGCAGTCCCTCTGCTAAAATCGGAGCAACCATTCGTAGGAACAGGCTTAGAAAAGATTTGTGCAAGAAATTCCGGTACTGCTGTTCGTGCAGAACGTGGAGGAGTTGTAGAATATGCGGACAGCGAAGTAATCCGTATTCGTGTAGACACAACAAAATCTAATAATCCATTTATGTTGGATGAGGATATATATCGCTTAAAGAAATTTACACGGTCTAATCAAAGCACCTGTATAAATCAAAAACCAATCGTGGTAAAAGGTGATAAAGTTAATGCGGGGGATATTATTGCGGATGGTCCTGGTATGTGTGATGGGGAAATGGCTTTGGGTAGAAATGTTCTTGTCGCCTTTCTACCCTGGGAAGGATACAACTTTGAGGATGCTATTATTTTAAGTGAAGAATTGATTAAAGATGATGTGTTTACATCTATTCAGGTAGAAGTTTTTGAGATTGAAGCAAGAGATACCAAATTAGGGCCAGAAGAAATTACTAGGGACATTCCTAACGAAGGTGAAGATTCATTAAGAAACCTTGATGAGAACGGAATTATTCATGTTGGCTCAAAAGTAAAACCAGGAGATATCCTTGTAGGGAAAGTTACCCCAAAAGGAGAGTCTGAATTAGCCCCAGAAGAAAAATTATTGATAGCCATTTTCGGCGAGAAAGCGGAAGATGTAAGGAATGCCTCTTTATATGCCCCACCAGGAACAGAAGGTGTGGTTGTAGATGTAAAGGTAACCAGCCGTCGAAATAAGGCGATGGATAAACAAACGAAGTCAAGAATTACACGCGAAGCAGAGAAAATTAAGCAAGAATATTCAGCACGAATAGCCAAAATCCGCGAGATGTTTATCAAATTAGTTCGTGATGAGATGTATGGGCAAAGAATACTTGAAGATGTTTATGACTATAAGAAGGATGAGGTTGTTTTAGAGAAAGGGAAGGCTGTAAAACCGAAGCAATTGGCTGAGTTAGATTATTCTATTTTGGCACGTCTGAAAATTGAAGACAAAAAACTTCAGTCAAAATTTGCACGGTTAGTAAATCTTGCAGCAATGGAAGAAGCAAAACTAATCTCTTTCCGAGATAAAGAATTAGAACGGTTGCGTGAAGGAGATGAATTGCCCCCAGGTGTAAACAAAGTAGTTAAAGTTTATATAGCAACAAAACGGAAGATGTCCATTGGTGATAAAATGGCAGGACGACATGGTAACAAAGGTGTTGTTGCAAAGATAGTCCCTGTGGAAGACATGCCGTTCCTCCCGGATGGAACTCCTATTCAGATTATATTAAATCCGTTGGGTGTCCCGTCTCGAATGAACGTTGGACAGATATTGGAAACACAGTTGGGCTGGGCATTGAAAGTATTAGGATTGAAAGTGGCTTCTCCTGTTTTCAATGGACCGAGAGAGGAAACCATTATTAATTACCTTAAGAAAGCAGGATTGCCTACGAATGGGAAAATAAAATTGCGTGATGGTAAGACGGGCGAAGAATTTCATCATGAGACCTGCGTAGGGTATATCTACATGATGAAATTAAATCACATGGTTGATGACAAGATTCATGCACGGGCTATCGGTCCGTATTCGTTAGTAACACAGCAGCCATTAGGTGGTAAAGCCAATTCAGGTGGACAACGTTTTGGTGAAATGGAAGTTTGGGCATTAGAGGCTTATGGTGCCGCATATACGTTACAGGAAATGCTTACCTTCAAATCAGATGATATTCAAGGTAGAACCAAGATTTACGATGCCATTGTCAAGGGCGATTATGATGTAGAACCTTCCGTTCCAGAGTCGTTTAATGTCATTATTCGTGAGATGCAAAGCCTATGCCTTGATGTAATTAAACTTGCAAAAGTAGAAACAGCAATAGATTCAGACGAAGAAGAAGACATGGAGGATATTTACCTTGGCTAAATACGTTCCTACCACATTAGACAAATTTGATGCACTTCAAATCCGCATCGCTTCTCCTGAAGAAATATTACGGTGGTCTAAAGGGGAAGTAAAAAAACCCGAAACTCTTAATTACCGCACATTCAAGCCCGAGAAAGATGGGCTGTTCTGTGAGAAGATTTTCGGACCAACAAAGGATTGGGAATGTGGTTGTGGCAAGTATAAAAAGGTTAAACATCGTGGTATTGTATGTGACAAATGCGGTGTTGAAATAACAGAGGCAAAAGTGCGACGTGAACGGATGGGTTCTATTCGATTGGCCGCACCTGTTGCTCATATCTGGTTTTTCAAGAATAATCCTTCTTGCATGGGAAATTTATTGGATTTACCCGTCCGAAGTTTAGAGCGGGTTATTTATTATGAAAGCTACGTCGTTATAGACCCTGGCGTCACCAAGCTGAATAAGTTACAATTGCTAACAGAGGATGAATATCTTGATGCAGTAAGCGAGTTTGGATATGGTAGTTTTGTGGCGAAGATGGGTGCTGAGGCGATGAAGATATTGCTGGAGCAATTAGATTTAGACACACTATCTGCGGAACTTCGTGAACAGTTTTTAAATTCTTCATCTGCTCAGGTACGTGCAAAAGCAATAAAACGACTTCAAATTGTCGAAGCATTTCGTAAATCAGGAAATCAACCTGTATGGATGATTCTGGATGTTATCCCTGTGCTCCCACCAGATTTGCGTCCTCTCGTCCCCTTAGATGGTGGTAGGTATGCAACCAGCGATTTAAATGACCTCTACCGTCGTGTCCTTAATCGGAATAATCGGTTAAAGAAAATTATGGAGATACGGACGCCAGAAATTATTGTTCGAAATGAAAAGCGAATGCTTCAAGAAGCGGTAGATGCTCTTTTTGATAATGGTAGACACGGTAGAGCGGTGATGGGAACAAACGCAAGGCCCTTAAAATCGTTAAGCGATTTTATCAAGGGCAAGCAAGGGAGATTCCGCCAGAATTTGTTAGGCAAACGTGTTGACTATTCTGGGCGTTCCGTGATTGTTGTAGGACCAGAATTAAAATTAAATCAATGTGGTTTGCCGAAGCGAATGGCTTTGACCTTGTTTGAGCCATTTATTATCAATAGACTGAAAGAAAAAGGTGTAGCGATTACCATTAAATCCGCCAAGAAAATGATTCAACAAGGTAGGCCTGAGGTTTGGGATGCAATAGAAGAAGTTATCAAAGACCATCCTGTTCTTCTGAATCGTGCACCAACTCTCCATCGTTTGGGAATACAAGCGTTTCAGCCAATATTAATCGAAGGGAATGCGATTCGGATTCATCCATTGGTCTGTCGTGCATATAATGCGGATTTCGACGGAGACCAGATGGCGGTACACGTGCCCTTGACACCAGCGGCACAGTTAGAAGCACATTTATTAATGATGGGCTCCTCAAACATTTTCTCACCATCGGATGGTTCACCGATTGTAACGCCAAGTCAAGACATCGTTTTAGGTATTGCTTGGCTTTCAAGAGCACGTCCCGGAGCCAAGGGAGAGTGGAAAGATGAATGGAAGACCAAGGGTGGTAAGAATTTATGTACCGCAGGAAAAATATATCCCAATAAAGAATCTGTCTTGCTGGCATATCATTTTGGGCATGTGGATATACACGCTCGAATAAAGATTCAAGTAGACGGAAAAATCATAGATACTACAGTAGGACGGGTTATCCTGTGGGATAGTTTACCTCCAGAAATTCGTCTTGAAGATATCAATCGAGACCATGACCAGTCTTCTATCGGACAGGTTATAGCCAACTGTTATAAAAAATTTGGGCATCGTAAAACAGTTGAGCTTTTGGATTGCTTGAAGAATGTAGGTTTTAAGTATGCTACGAAGTCAGGGCTTTCCATTGCTATTGAGGATATGACAGTTCCGCCTGACAAGGACAAGATTTTATCACGTGCCCGTAAGCAGGTAGAACATATAGAAGAGCAGTATCAACATGGTTTGCTAACCCAAAGAGAGCGGACAAATAAGATAATTGAAGAGTGGAAACGAGCAACAGACGAAGTGTCTGCATCAATGTTAAATTATCTCGAGCAAAAAGAACAAGGCTTTACAGGGCTATATTTGATGTATACTTCAAAGGCTCGTGGTAGTAAAGATCAAATTCGGCAATTGGCTGGTATGCGTGGTGTTATGGCAAAACCGTCTGGCGATGTTATTGAAACACCTATCACGTCTAACTTTAGAGAAGGTCTGAGTGTGTTGGAGTATTTCATATCTGCCCACGGAGCACGAAAAGGTTTGGCAGACACCGCATTGAAAACAGCTGATGCTGGCTATCTTACACGGCGTCTTGTTGATGTATCTCAAGATGTAACTATCGAGGAAATTGATTGTGGAACATTGAATGGGGTTTATATTGAACCATTGATGTCGGGACCCGAAACGATTACCCCGTTGGAAGAACGAATTGTTGGACGTTATGCCTTAGAAGACATAATTATTCCTGGAACTTCCGAGCCCGTTGTAAAAGCGAATGAAGAAATTACAGAAGATAAAGCGAAAACTATAGCAGAATCCGGTTTGCCTGGTGTGCGAGTCCGTTCTGTTCTAACTTGTCAAGCAAAACGAGGCGTGTGTGCTTTATGCTATGGTCGAAATCTTGCAACAGGTAGACTTGTTGAATTGGGTGAAGCAGTAGGCATCATTGCAGCCCAAGCCATAGGCGAACCTGGAACCCAGCTTACCATGAGAACCTTCCATATCGGTGGTGCTGCGAGTTTACAATTAGAAAATCCAGAAGTTCGTATGCCTGAAAATGGAACCGTCGTATTCAATAATATCCGAACGGATGTAAACCGTAAAGGTGAGGTGGTTATAGTAAATCGTGGGGGTGAAATTCGTGTGCTAAATAATGATGGAAAAGAAGTGATTCGATTTGCCCCTGCAACAGGTTCTGTCTTGCATTGTAAGGATGGAGATAAACTAAAGAAAGGTGCTTTACTTTATAAGTGGGACCCATACAACCAGACCATTGTTGCGGAACGTTCTGGCAAAGTAAAATTAGAAGGGGTTGTTGAAGGTGTTACGATGCGGGTAGAAATTAACCCAGAAACACGACTGGAAGAAAGAGTTATTACTGAGCATAAGCATGATATGCATCCACAAATCCTTATTTGTGGTGAACATAAAGAAGTATTGGCATTTGCTCCATTACCGCCAGAGACACATTTATTAGTGAAAGATGGAGATAAAGTTGAAGCGGGTGATATTCTTGCAAAGACACCACGCAAACTTGGGAAAACACGAGACATTGTAGGTGGTTTACCTCGTGTTGCTGAATTGTTCGAAGCACGTGTTCCGAAAAACCCAGCCATTATTAGTCATATCGATGGAATTGTTGAAATTGGTGGAACAATTAAAGGAATGCGTAAAGTAAAAGTTGTCCCGAAAATTGGTAAGGAGCGTGAATATACGATACCTCCTGGCAAGCATCTCTTTGTTCAACAAGGTGACCGTGTATATGCAGGACAACAACTCACAGACGGACCGATTATTCTTGAAGATATTCTGGAAGTTAAAGGTGAAGAAGCCCTCCGTAAATATATATTAGACGAAATTCAGAAAGTTTATCGAGCCCAAGGTGTCCGAACAAATGATAAGCATGTAGAAATCATCATTCGGCAAATGCTTCGTAAAGTACGTATTAAGGAAAATACAGGAGATACCAGTTTTGTCGCCCATGAAATTGTTGACCGTTCCAAATTTAATGAAATCAATGAAAAAGTCCTCAGTAAAGGTGGCAAACCTGCAGAAGCCGAACCTGTTTTACAGGGAATTAGTAAGGCAGCATTAAGCACGGAAAGCTTTGTTGCTGCCGCTTCTTTCCAACATACAACACGTGTGCTAACCGATGCGGCAATACGTGGAAAGCGGGATTATCTACGAGGTTTGAAGGAGAATGTGATTATTGGACACCTTATCCCTGCGGGAACAGGTAGTCGGTTCTATCAAAAGTCCGAGCCAGTGATTGCTGATATTTCTGCCAAAGAGATGGAAGAACACCTCGAAATAGAAACCCACGGCGAAGAAGAACAAATCGCATCAGGAGCAGAAGAATAAGATGCAGGAGAATTTAAAACTCAACGAAGGCAGTCAATACAACAAAAACGATATAATTAAGGAAGATGAATGTTAAATATTCATCTTCCTTTTTTTATCAACAAACAATAAGGATACGGCATATGAAGCATACCAAAGCACTGTCATTTCCGAGACGAGGGTTAGATTGGGGATTAACCCCTGGAATAGGTGGCATTGTAATGATTATCCAGGCAATTGTATCATTACTTACTGCCATTGGTGCTGTTAAAGGAGGAGGCACTCCAGCTACCGAAAGTAATACGACGGAAGAAACGACTGAAACAACGACGGGTAGTGGTTCCTAAGTTCAGGACGAGACATAAGATATTATTAGAAGGAGCAAACAAATGGTAACCTTATCTGTCATTTTGTTGGCATTGGCAGGAATTCCCACAGTTATTTATGATGGGATTGTTGCAACTGTCGATAACGAGGTCATCCTGATGAGTGACCTTCGAGAAGAAATAGCCCCTTTCTTCGCAGACTTAAAATCGCAGGGATTATCCTCTCAGCAAATTGATAAAGAAATGGAGCAAGCCTTCCAGAAAGCCTTAGACCGATATATTGAACGGTTACTGTTATATCGAAAGGCAATGAATGAAGGACTAAAAGTTGATGAGAAAGATATTGATGACCGAATTATGAAAATAAAAAAGCGGTATAGTTCGCCGGAGGAATTTCAAAGACTTTTAGAAGAAAGTGGCGAATCCATGAGTGAATTCCGCGAAAGAATAAAACAACAAATTATTGCTCTCTCTTATGCACTAAAAAAACGGAAGGCGTTTGAAAATGAGATTACTATCTCAGAGCCTGAAATTGCAAAATACTACAATGAGCATATTGACGAATTTAAAAATCCGCAAAAGGTCAAAGTTCGGCGGATTTTTCTTCAAGCTCCAAAAGAAGCGGAAGAACGACTCAAGGTAAAAGAGCGAATTATGGAAATCCACGATAGAATTAAGCAAGGAGCTGATTTTAGTACCATAGCCGAAAATGAATCTCAAGGTCCCGAAGCAGACCAGGGCGGTCTTATTGGTTGGGTATCCAAGGGTGACTTAGTTCCCGAACTGGAGCAGGTAATAGAGAACATGAATGAAGGGGATATTAGCCAACCCATCGAAACAGAATGGGGGTTCCATATCTTAAAAGTTGAAGAAAAACAGGGAAATGCTCAAATACCTTATGAAAAAGCACGCATTATTATCGAACCTAAACTAAAAGAGCAATATGTCAATGAACGCTATCAAAAGTGGATTGATGAACTTAAAAAAGGTGCTCGTATCCGTATATTTATGTAATCCTATACCCAGAACAAAACCTTTGAAAAAAAATCTGCATCATACATCCTTAGTTATAAAAGGCATATCTCTTCTATTGCATACACATAACTCCCTCAATAAACGGTAGCACGAGGCTACAGTTATGTTCTCTTTTAACCACAAATAGTACGGATAACCTGAATAGTTTTTGATAATTGAGTCCTTTTATGATTATCGTTCTACTTGAACAGAGGCAAGTGAGTTTTCGTAGAGGTTTTGCGGAAGTTCTGACTCACCTTTCATAATAGGGGGTGAATAGTTCGATGGGATTAGAAAACCAGCAATTTTGGAAGCAATTTCATCTCCTTCTCCTGTTGTAATATCACATTTCCAAAAGCCATCAGGCATAATTAGTGTTGTGGGTAAATGCCAGTAAGGTTTTGTCCACCAGCCTCCCCAGTTATAGATATATACTGTAACTCGGCAATTTTTTGGCGAAATATGCTTAACATCGCCTCGTACATCTTCGAACGAACCTACAGGCGGTATATAAGTGAATTCAATCGTGGGTGTCCCCTGGCCTTCGACTGGTTCTGTTCCGCTCCAATTATCAGGTATCGTTTCCCCTCGAAAAGCGTATATGAAATGTTCTTTTATAATACAGAACTTATCAAAAATTCCCCAATGTCCAGCATGTAGGCCTTCATATTTTATTTTCCACGGCTCATCGAAGGCTTCAAAATAGAAATAAGGAATATTGTTTGACCTTGCCCAAGACAGGAAATTCAAGAAATAAAATCGGGCATTTTCTAATGAAGGTACCGCATCCCCTATAGGATTGCCATCGGTAGGCCAGCCAGTTTCAGAAATAATTATGTCTTTTTGCCCGATATTGTTTTTTAATTCCTCAAATTTCAAGTTAAAAAAATACATAGCATATTGAACATCTACCCCTTCCCAATAAGGGTAAATATTTACAAAGATAACATCGCAAATATTCATTAATTGAGGATGGTTTAGGTATACCTGATATACTTCCGCGGTCGTTATAGGAACTCCATTCGTTTCAGATTTAACACGTTGGATATATGCAATCAATTCGTTTTCTGTCAAATCTCCACGTAAAAGTGTTTCACTTCCTACGATGGCAAGGTCAACATTCCCTTGCTGAATTAATTGGATTAGACTATTAATTTCTGCTTCATTAGCGTTTAAGTCCTTCCCTAACCATGCCCCAATGGCTGTCTTTTTCCCTTTAGAATGACAAATAGAGCCTACGTGTGCTAAAGTTCCTGTACAGGTGAAGGTCCTTACCCACGCTGTGAAGGGGAACACTTTACCCAGTTTTTCTTTCAGTTCTTGTTCTGACACAGTTGCACCCTGTGTTGGGTCTTGATTATCACCTGTGAATGGGCTAAAATTAATGCCGTGAAGTTGATATCTGAAGAGTGAACTTAGAATTATCGCTATGATAATCGTTACTAAAAATCCCATCCATGTTAAGTTGGATTTATTATTTATTAACTGAATTAGAGTCATTTTTGGTTAGAAACTTTTATAACATATTATACCCGATATACACTATTCCTTTCTGCTTAATCATAGAAGAGAGGAATTTTTCAGTAAAGGACGATATTACTCTCCCCAAGATATAAATAGTTCATATCTCATTTTATGTTTTGCTTGTTTATTTTGATGATGACGCTTTTTTTATAATCTGGGGGACTTCCTGAAGGATTTTTTGAAGAATTATTTTTCGATGTTCTTCTGAAATTTTGTAATGTTGCTCTTGTTCGAGGAGTTCCATAGTTCGTACAGCTACCTGATAAGCAAAGTCTTCAACCTTCATAACAAACTGCTCCTGAGATTAATGTTTCATTATAAATAAAAAGCATACAAATCAGATAATCTTATTTGCAAACTTTAAAAATAGTAATTGGATAGAAGATGAAAATTGTATGTGTTTGACTTATGAAGAAGGTTTTATGTCAACATTTTTTAGTGGATAACCAAGGAAAATAACAAACCCAATAAAGGCACTTAATCCACCTGCTAAAGCAACAAATCGTAGCCCTTGTTCTGTTACATTGCTTCCATTACCCCAATAGGCAAGGATGGAAAATACACCGCCAGACATACCAATAAATATTTTCTGGATAGTTCCTTGAATGGCGAAGAAGATGGCGTCGCGTCGTGTCCCTGTTTTCTGTTCATCTTCATCAATCACATCTGTTAGAATGGCAAAAGGTAAAACAGCCAACCCTGCCACAGGAATACCCATCCATATTATCACACAAAACAAATGAATCAACGGGCTACCTATGGGATAATAACCTACACCCGAAAGTAGGAGTAAGCCTAAACTTGCTAATAATAAAGTCATAGCAAATACGCGATATTTACCATAACGTCCGACCACTTTCCCAACAAAAACAAAGAGGCACATGGTCATCATCAGTAGTGGCAACATTAAATATGTAACGACCTCTTCTCCTTTGCCTAAATATACTTTTACCCAGAAAGGTAAACTCATCACGATGCATGTAAATGCGAGAAAGTAGAACGATGTTGCAAGTACTAAATGAAGGAAGGAACGGCTTTTCAAGACCCAGATAGCAGACTGAATGAAGGAGACTTTTTTATGTTCTTCCGATGGTAGCGTCCGTTCTTTCCCTGTAATTGCAATGGGAAGGAGGGATAAAAATGTTAGAAGGGCAACCAAGATAGCCATCACTGTCCAGCCATATTTGTTTAATACCACGCCAACGAGTGCAAACACGACACTACCTAACATGACAAACACACCCTGGGCCGTCATCAAGCCAACCCTGTCCATACTCCCTTCACCTAATTCAGTTAATAATGACAGGTAAGGAGTTAACACCCCTGGATAGAAAAGCAAATAGATTTGTATTATCAGATAGGCATATATGACCTTTGTCCATATAGGTGCAGTTATTGGTGGGTGCCACATGAGGAAAAAGAAAATGATGAGGGGGATTAACCCAAAGCGAATAAAGGGTAGGCGTCGTCCCCATCGTGTTCGGCAGGAATCACTCCAGTGTCCAATTAATGGTTCTGCAATGGCACCACATACACGTGCTGTTAAAAAAATAGCACCAAACACAGATGCGGACATCAACGCTCGTTCTTCATTGGGTACATACCGCATAAATATCCATTGTGTGAAAACCATATCAGGAAGGGTTAAAGCGATACCACCCATACCGAATGCTATTTTTGATTTTAATGGAACACCCGCCATAGTTTTACTACCTTATTTTGTATTATCGTCAAAAAATGTAGTTGTAATTTATCATGATTTTGCTTTCTGTGCCAAATAGAGAAGTACTGCTCCTCTGTTAAATTCAATCCATTGAGTTTGAATAAACCCTTCCTTATTTAATATCTGCAAAAAATGATTATGGGATGGAAAATCACAGATGGTTTGGCTTAGATATTGATATGCTGGAGAGCAATTTGTCCATAATCCACCTAAACATGGAAGAATATGCCGTAGATAAAACAAATAGATTTTTCGCCATAAACCTTTTTGTGGCAAGCCAAATTCGAGAATAAGTAATTGTCCTCCAGGTTTTAATACCCGATAGATTTCTTGTAATGCTGTCTGAATTTCTGATACGTTCCGAATACCAAACGCAATTGTTACTACATCCACGGAATTAGTACTGATGCCTAATTGAGTTGCATCCATAATTGAGAATAACCAGAGCTTATTTTTTTCTTGACAAAATTTTTCTTGTGCGCCTCTTAACATATTTTCAGCAAGGTCAATCCCAATAATAAAACCATTATCTGGATATTGTCTACGGTACGCTTTTAGTATTTCTCCCGTGCCTGTTGCAAGGTCTAAGATATAAAATGTTTGTGTATTTTCTGGTATTTGGATGTGTCTAATTAGTTCATTTCGCCACTTAGAATCTTGACCAAATGATAAAAAACGATTGGTAATGTCATATCTATCGGCAATTTTATTAAATAATAGGTAAATTTTCCCCTGTTCTCTTAATTGTAATTCCTTTTTGCAGTCTTTTTCTTTATTTGATTCTGCCATTTTATACCTTTGATTAATCACATTAATATATCGGTTGTTCTCGTTTTTTATTGAAAAAGAGATACATAAAAGTGAATATAAAACTTACGATGACCCCTATAATAGAAATAATTCTACCTTCGTTCCAAGCGGGCACTTTGTATTCAAACACTACCTGATGGGTTCCCTTGTTAATGTAAACACCCCTAAATATCCCGTTAGCTTGAATTATTTTAGATGGTATATTATCTACAGTGGCATGCCATCCATAAGTTAGCGTATCCAATAGAATTAATACACCGTCATTAAATGCTTTAACTGATATTGATATTTGCTCTGGGGTCTCATCCAAAATAGTACACTCCGCTTTTTGTTCAGCAGTTTGTTCTACCGAAGTTAATTCTTTTTCTGTCTTGTCGATGGTAAGAATGGCATCCTTAGCAGGCTCTGTTTCGAGGACACATTCGCGGAGGGGTGAAAATTCAGGGGCGGAAAGGATTTGTATCGTTTCATCCAGTGAAGTGGTAATTTTATATTTTTCAACCCAGAAACATCTTGGTAGAGATTGCATATTTTCATACACATTAATAAAGGGTAGACGTTCTAACTTTTTCCAATTTTTCAAATCTGTATCATTAGGAGGATTTTCGTTCATAGATACGAATGCCCACTGGACACCACTTAACATGATGAGTGGGTTGTTTAATCGTTGAGTTAATGGGATATTCTTGTCGGTTGATATAACTGAGGCTTCTTCAAACCATTTTTGAGAACGTTTGTCCATCGGGATGTCCTTTCCATTTAGCATTTGCCAATGGTAATACATTCCTAAATTTTCCGACCATAGAATGCTGGAAGGTTCAGAAGTAATATAAGCCCTGCTGGTCCCTGTCTGGTAACGAAGTGTCTTATTAAATTCCGCATATTCTTCGTATTTTTTAATCTCTGCGGTATAACTGCTTGGCAAAAAAGGACGAAACATGTAGAACAACTCGAGAAAACATAAAAGAGCAAGCAGAATAGACAGAAGATTATTAATTTTACGGATACGTATCAACATTGCTGGTACAATGATTAGGCATAGTATCACTGAAATCCCTTTTACCCACGGCGAGCTAACAATAATAATGAATACGGTTAAGGAGAAAACGATAATTCCCGAGACCCAAATATAAGGTGATTTAACATCTCGTCCTTTTAGTAAAAGTCGATTGATACCAATTCCAGAGAGAGTGGATAAAGCTACCGCAATGATAATTATCATTCCCCTTTGTAATAAATGTGCAAGCTCAAGATTGACAAAGAATAGAAGGATAAAAAAAAGTAATAGAGAGCCGAGAAATATAACAATTCTTCTGAGTTCTCGATCAAAAAATGCAGATGGAAGAAAAACGAGACATATTACACCAGGATATATAAGAGATAGGGTTGATATGCTCGGTTTTGTAAGGGTCGAGTAGAAGCTGGAAAGCATCTCCGAAAGTGAGGTTGGAAAATGTATGGCTATGGGAAAACCTTGAAAGGTAGTAAGGTCTCCCCTTGTTTGCACTAACCATACAACACTGGGTAACCATGA
>JAIWNQ010000229.1 GCA_020216745.1 Candidatus Hydrogenedens sp. | reverse complement strand
AAATGCAGTTATCATTAAACCTAATATAAGAACAAACGCTATATTACGAAATGCGGATGAAATAGTACGGCTCACTGATAGCATAGGTAACTTTTCAAGGATTAATGGAAATAATAGTAATAGAATAAAACCTGATGTAATACACTCTATGCTACCAGATAAAAGTAATGCGACCCATATAAATAAGAGGACTAAAAAACTTCGTCCAGTTGAATTTTCTAAAAAATAAACTACCCCACCCATAAGGAATACAAGCCAAACGGAGCCACTAAGAAAAGATATGGACATCTGCACTGCAATTGTCGGGCTGGAAAATAAAAGGGATACCAATCCAGGCAACAGTGCTGGATATGGAATTTCTAAAATTCGTCCCCAAATAAGGAAACCAAGTCCTAATAAAAATAAGCAGAGGAAAATATACCATTGGTATGCTGTTTGAAAATCGATACGCCAGAATAACATGTGTAATGGCTGAAATAATGCAGTTCGAAAATCAACAAGATAAGGTTGACCACATAATTGGTATGGATTCCAGAATGGAATTTCACCTTTTTTAATTCGTTCAAATCCATATTTCCAAATAGGACCCCAGATGATATACTGTCCCTTTGTCCATGTGTCTTTGTAAGCACTTGATAAAGTTGTGGAACTGGTAGATGTAGATAATGAAGGGTCCCAATAAATACGAATTATCAGTAGTAGAAAAATTCCACTTAACAATATTCCCCAAAAAGGGAACCGTCGGTACTCGGTAGAATTATTTGAATATGTTGTCATAATAGAGTATGGATATTTGAATAGTTATTTGTTATGTTTTTATGGTTTAATAATAAAATTTCACTTCTGAACATATTAACATGATAATATTGTAATAAAAAAGAGAATGAAAACGAGATATTATGTTGTCCAGATATCCAGATGTCAGTGTTTTACTTGTTGGCGAAAACTTATCAGCATATTTGCCTACTTGGTTTATACATCTTGAGCTTCAAGAGTTCCCATTATCCCAAATGGAATGGATTATTATCGATGTAGGTTCGACTCAAAAAGTGGATGACCAAATACACTCGCTAATTAAAGGCTCTCCACTCAAAGTACGTTATATTCATGATTCGAGCAATTCTGAAATTGAAGCATGGAATTTAGGTTTTCGAGAGGCTGAGGGGAAATGGATACTTTGTAGTCAATTTGATGTGTTACCTTCGTCGAATTGGGTTCAACGACATGTTCACATACAACGGATAAATAACGACAAGGCATGTGTGAGTGGGTCTTTAATTCCCCATCCTCGCCTATCATCACGAAGTATTACCCGATGGTTTCTTCCTGAAGATGTCCTTTTCCCAATTCCAAAACCTATTAAGCCCACCCCGTTTCATTTTTCATTAGCAAATATGAGTTTTCCAAAAGAAATGATTCTTCATATTGGTGGATTAAATAAATTCTTTTCATTTCCCGACTTTTCAGAAGTTGAATTGGCTCAGAGATTGCAAGATGCAGATGTTCCACTTCAGATTGATGAGCAAGCACTCTGTTGGATTTGGACAGGGAGTAGTTATTTTAATATATGTAAATATCATTATCGGCGAGGCTATTCGATGGGATGTTTCATGCGAATATTTCCGAACAGTTATGAAGTGATTGAACATTACAGGTTATATCAACCTCTTTATACTCGTATATTTAATTCTTTAGTCGTTCCCTATTATCATCAAATTTGCAAAAAATTTCCAGAGGATTCGAGAACCCTAAACTATGCATATCGTCGTGTATTTAGATATTTCAGGCATCGTGGTTTCCAAGATGCTATAAACAGAGAAGAACCTCAAATTGATATAATATCTCCGTAATTACTTTATGGGGTTAATGTAACGATGTTTATTATACATACAGCGAATCTATATTTAGACAGACCTTTTTCTACTTTTTCTAATCCTCATTTTGGAAGAATAAAAAGGCAAAGGCAGAGAGATGTTTTGTCAGAAATAGTCAATAAAGTGATTGAAAATAATGCAGATGCGTTATTAATTGCGGGCAATTTACTTGAAGCAAAATATATAACGGATGATACCTTAAAATGGGTATTGAAGACCTTCGAATCTATCTCACCTATTCCTGTGATAATAGCACCTGGAAATGCAGATGCTTTGTCTAAGTATTCCCCATATTTCTTAGAGCCTTTGCCTGAAAATGTTATTGTGTTAAATCAACCAAACTGGATAAAGTGGGAATCAAAATCTATTCCTCTTGTGGTTCACGGTTTTGCGGTAAGCGATACTGATTTTCAAGGGGAGCCTTATCCTGATTTAGAGACTATTGATAAGGAAAAAAATCATATTATTCTTGCGTATGATTTGCCTTTATTAAGTAAAAATGACGCTGTACATGATAAAGAGATAGGCACATATATAGACTTTGGAATTTCATACATTGCCTTAGGTAAAGACCATAAGTATGGACAATATTACCATTCATCAAAATGTTCGGTATATTATTGTGGACTTCCAGAACCGCTCTGTTTGGAAGATATACCACCTTTTGGTGTGTTAGGTGTTCAGTTTCGTTGTTCCAATAATATATGGGAAACATCAAAGATAGAACATATCGAAACACAAAAAACACATTACTCTCATATAACCTTCAATGGTTTTAATATGCAGAAGGAGGATGTTCTCCAGTTATTATCAGACGAGATAGCGAAGATTCCTAATCCACGAGTGTGTCATATCTCTTTTGATGAACTGATTTCTCTAAAGTTGGCTCAATCGATACCTGACATTATAGAGAACCTTGCCCGTGAGTGCGAATTAATTACGTGGGATATAACCGCTGACTTTGAAGAAATTATGAATTCAGAAGATGAGGAATATAACACGATACTATCGGAATATTATAAAGTTCTTCAAGAAGAACTTAAATCTGCTCCTGATTTAGAAACCCAGCAGATAATTAAAAGAGCGAGGCAACTCACAACAACTGCTATTAATAATCAGGATTTAATGGTTCCTTGTATACAAACACGAGAGGTGCCTTTCAAATGAAATTTATAAAAGGGCATATTTATGGTTATGGAAGATTTTCAAATATACCTGTTAATTTTCATGAAGGGTTCCAGCTTATCTATGGCTTAAATGAAAGTGGGAAAACAACATTATTCCATTTTTTATTGGATATGTTATTTGGTCAAAAGGTATCTAAGAAAAAGAACGCCCCTTTCACCGAAAATTATTATAAATATACACCTTGGCACACTAACGATTATCGAGGCTATTTGATGTACCAGATTAGTAATGGCACTCTTATCCATATACAACGCACATTTGGAACAGAACCCTCTGTCTGTATATTTGAGGGATTGGATATGCGAGAAATCACGAACCAATTCCCCGTATATCCAAATAGAGAAATTGGTTTTGCCAGAGTACATTTAGGGATGAATAGGGACATCTTTACTGGGGTTGCAACAATCAGCCCCAAAACATTAGAAAATTTAGGCTCATCGGATAATGAAAATAAAATTAAGGAACATTTAATCCGTTTGGCTGATACTGGGACTGCCGACCAATCAATTCAAGTTATTATTGACCGATTGCTGGAATACTTAAATAACATTGGGACTGTTCGTTCTTATAAACGTCCTATAAATGTGCTTGAAGAACAATTAGAGAAACTAAAAGTAGACGTGACTGTAGCAAATAATATTGCAGAAGAGATTAGAGAAAAGAAGTATCAATTGAGACTTTATCAAGAGCAATTAAGGTCTCTACAAAATGAGTTACAACAACTTCAAAATAAAATCCAATATACAAGAATGTACAACTTATGGCGAAGGAAAAATGATGCGAAGGCTCTTCGTGAGAAACTGGACGAATTTACTGCCCTTGCTTTTACCTATGCCAACTTTAGAGATTTCCCTATTGAACAAAAAACACAGTTGCTTCAACTGGAAATGACTTTGGGACATTGTGAAAATCAAAAACAGAAAATACAAAAAGAAATAGAATCTATTACCCAGGAAATTACCGATTTGGAGTTAGAACTTCATAGAACATCATTTACCCCCATCGACTTTATCACAAATTATCAGGAACAATTTGAGGAATTAAGGGAATACAGATTACGAATTGAAAGTGGATTAACTGAACTCTATAACCAACAGGATAATCTCGAAGAACAGATAAAGGAAACGGAAAAGATTATCTCGGAGTTCCCTGAAACAATTCAAAAAAGGGATGATTTTTACGAAGAGGTGGATTTAGTAGTTAATCTGCATAACAATTCGGTAATAGAAACAGAAAAAAGTGAGAGGAGATTGAAAGAAAGTCAACAAAAACTTGTTACTGCAGAAGAAGAATTAAAGCCTCTGGACGATTTATTTCAGGGTGTGACAAATCTACCAGAACTTATTGAAGATTATTGGAAATATAAGAATAGACCTGAGGAAGAAAAAAGAGAATTGGAAACCCGACTCCAACAAGCAGAAGTTATAAAAGGAAATACCTTATCCCGAAAACCAGTGGATGTGTTCCTGAGTGTGGTATGTCTATTATTAGGTTTGTTACTTATTTATTTATTCTTTAAAACCCAAAAAACAGAATCGCTATTACTCCTCTTCTTTGTCGGGATTGGCTTTATATACTTTCTCAAATCCATTTTTGATGCTAATAACATGATAAAAGAAATATCTCAATATCAAACACAATTAACAGAGGAGATTCAAAAGATCGCTTCCAGTGAATATATTGAGTTACATCCCGTTACAACGTTACTGAAAAAAGCACAACTTCAACATCCTCGGGAACTTCAAGGCTTATATGAGGAATATTCTATAAAGAGGAATCATTATGAAGAACTGCAGAAACATTTTCGGGGGGCAGAAGAACTATTTTTAGTTAACAAATCCCGTACCGAACGGCTATTTGCAAATTTACAGGCACGTTTCGCAGAGGTAAATCTCACATTGGAAAATGAAACGCAAATCGAAGCATTTCGCAGAAAGGTACATCAACAACAGGAAACGTCAAAACATTTACGACGTAAACTCTGGGATTTAAGAGAACAATTACAAAGACTCTCAGATAATATATTAAATAAAGAAAAGGTGATTCGTAATATAGAAGAACAAATTCAAAAAGACATTTATAACAAAATAGACAATGCATTTATTCAGGTCGGTGTTTTAAAGCCAGATGAACCGATAACCTCAGAAACATTTAAGGCATATTATAGAACGGAATCGCAATATCGGGAATTGAAGGTAAAAATTTCAGAACTACGTAAAAAGCGACTTGACCTAAACGAAGAGCTTCGTCAACATGAAGAAGAGGAAGCCCAGACACGTGAACAAATTCAGGAACTACTGACCCTTGCTAAAGTTGAAGATTTAGATGAATGGAAAAAACGGTGCAAAATGGCAGAAGATGCTCGCGACCTATTTTCACGGATTGAACAAACCGAGACGCAACTCCAATTGCTTCTCGGAGATGATACCTTAGATGAGATAGAAGAACGCGTTAAAGACTTTGTACCAGATACTCCCGCAGGGGACGAATGGGAACTCCAGGAAATCATAGAGCAAAAAAATAAAGAAATAGAGGATGTAAAACAGCTTATACAAAACTGTCAAGATGAATTAAACAGTTTAAGACTAAAAAGCAGACCTTTAAATGAAATTGAAGAAGAAAAACAAACTATTGAAAATCAACTTCGAATACTGAAGAAAGAACGAGAAGCAATTTTATTTGCTATCTCAACATTACAACAAATAACGTCTGATTATTATCATAAAATAGCACCTCTACTAAAAAATGAGATAAGCCATCTGTTTAATAAATTAACGAATGGTAAATATACAGAAGTAATTGTAGAACGAGATTTAACATTGAAAGTACTTATCCCTGAAACAAAAAAGGCTGTTCCAATTCAAGAACTATCATTAAGTCAGGGGACACTTGAACAACTCTACTTTTCTATGCGTGTCGCATTTATTAAAATAATCAGCCAGCATGAAGAACATCTACCCATGTTATTAGACGACCCCTTCTCTAATTATGACCATCCCAGATTGTGTCAGGCATTGAACACATTAAAAATCTTAGGTGAAAATCATCAAATCCTTTTGTTCACTTGCAGAGATGATATTCTTAATGTCGCAAATGATTTAAATATACCAGTAATTAAAATGGGTGATTTGACCACCCAAGAGAGTAGAAGTTAACACAATATTCAGAAAATAAATTGAGAGGGGAGATACCTTTAAAATTATATATTACCTTCCTTTTTATACGATGGGATAAAATTTAAAGCGGAGGAATTAATGCAATATCTTTGATATGTCGGTTTAGGACCGTCAGGAAAAACATGTCCCAGATGTCCCTTGCAATTTGCACAGTGAACCTCCATCCTAACCATTCCATGGCTTGTATCTACTTCCTCCTCTATAACCCTGTCATCTATTGGTGAAAAAAAACTGGGCCAACCTGTGCCCGAATCAAATTTGTGTTCTGATGAAAATAATTTCGTTCCACATCCTGCACATACATAAATCCCCTTTTCTTTATGATTCCAGTATTTTCCTGAAAATGGGCGTTCTGTTCCACGACATCTTAAAACATAATATGCTTCTTCGCTCAAAGGTTCTTTTGTATTTTCATTATCAATCATATATTCTTTTTTCCTTTTATAACTTGTATAACATCCTATTATTTATTTCTATTTCATTGTTTTAATGGCATTTTTTCTTTTTTTTAACCATGATAAATTGTTAAAACATACTTTTTGCACACCTTAAAATTGATGCATTTGGTGAATAGAAATCCATTTTTATCCAAGTTTTAACCTTACTGGAAGTGCTCATTTTACTGGTTATTTTTTCATGATAACTCCTGTTTCTGGGGCTTTTCCACAAGTTATCCACAAAAAATTAACAGGTTATTAACTTTGATTTTAACCAGATATTAACAGGTTTTACCCCACTTATCTACTATATATTGTATAGTGGGAATAAAATTCTACTTGACATTGTGTATCATTTTATATAAAATAAAAGAATTAATTTGTTTTTTCTCTTTTAAAATTTAATATGTTTTGTTTTTACCTTACCACGGCGAGAAAGTAAAATTACAGGTTTTTCTCTATGGTTTTACTTTTATGGTGGAAATATGAATTACGGAAAAGAAAAGTATTTAAATTTTAACGTATAAATATTAAGGGAGCGTCTATTATGCAACTTTGGGAAATGAGTTCGGCTGAGGCATTCACGGATGTGGTTCCATTTACACATGTCATAAAAAGAGATGGCAGGCACGTCCCATTTTCAGCGGGCAAAATTACTCAGGCTATACTAAAGGCAGGTAGAGCCACAGGAGAGTTTGGAACGGAGATAGCTCGTCGGCTGACGATGCGTGTATTGGCTTTATTACAAGCGATACCATTTGAAAGTTCACCGTCAGTTGAACAGATACAGGATGCAGTAGAAGAGGTATTGCTCATGTCGCCTTTTAAAAAGACCGCAAAAGCATATATTCTGTATCGTGACCAGCATGCTCGCATCCGTGAAATGGTAAACAAGGCAGACGTTGACCTTATTGACCGTTACCTCGAAAAAATGGACTGGAAAGTCCAAGAGAACAGCAATATGGCGTATTCACTGCAAGGTTTAAATAACTATATATCAAGTGAAATCAGTAAAGTTTACTGGTTAAATAAAATATACACGCCAGATGTTCGTGAGGCACATCGGTCAGGGGATTTACATTTACACGACCTCGGATTGCTTTCCGTGTATTGTGTCGGTTGGGATTTACAAGACCTTCTGTTGAGTGGCTTTCAAGGTGCCCCTGGGAAGGCAGAAAGTAAACCTGCCAAGCATTTCCACACAGCATTAGGACAGGTTGTAAATTTCTTTTATACATTACAAGGAGAGGCGGCAGGAGCACAAGCGTTCAGCAATTTTGATACATTGTTGGCACCTTTTATCCGCTATGATAAGTTAGATTATCGTGAAGTAAAACAAGCCTTACAAGAATTTATTTTTAACCTTAACGTTGCAACCCGTGTAGGTTTTCAAACCCCATTCACGAATGTTACGTTAGACCTTGTCCCTCCCTCAAATTTAGCAAAGCAACCCGTAATCATTGGTGGGGAATACCAAGATACAACTTATGGCGAATTTGCAGAAGAGATGAAGATTTTTAATTCTGCCTTTTTAGAAGTGTTATCCGAAGGAGACGCCAAAGGTCGTGTCTTTAGTTTCCCAATACCGACATATAACATCACCAAAGATTTTAATTGGGATGACCCTGGGCTCACGCGGTTATGGGAAATTACTGCGAAATATGGTATCCCTTATTTTGCTAATTTTATCCATTCAGATATGTCGCCAAGTGATGCCCGTTCTATGTGTTGTCGGTTACGTTTAGATTTACGTGCTTTAGAGCGACGAGGCGGTGGATTGTTTGGGGCAAATCCCTTGACGGGTTCCATCGGTGTTGTTACGATTAATATGCCTCGTATCGGACATTTATCTGCTAATGAGGACGAGTTCTTTGAACGATTAGATGCCTTAATGAATATAGCGAGAACAAGCTTAGAGACAAAACGGAAGGTGTTGGAACGACTTACTGAAAATGACTTGTATCCATACACTAAGTTTTATCTTCGAAATGTATATCAGCGATTTAACCATTATTGGAATAATCATTTTTCTACCATCGGCTTGGTCGGTATGAATGAAGCCTGTTTAAACCTATTAGGGAAGGACATCGGGACACAGGAAGGGGCTGAGTTCGCCTCCCGTGTTTTAGACCATATCCGAAATCGATTAAAAGAGTTTCAACAGGAAACAGGGAATCTCTACAATCTTGAAGCCACCCCAGCCGAAGGCACAAGCTATCGTCTCGCACGGCTTGATTATGAGCGATACCCAGAGACTCACTTTGCAAATGACGAACATGTTAAGCAAGGGTATGCCCCGTTTTATACAAATTCGACACAACTGCCTGTGAATTATACTGATGATATATTTAAGGTGCTCGATTTACAAGACCCACTTCAGTCAAAGTACACAGGCGGAACCGTATTGCATATCTTTTTAGGTGAAGCGGTAGCAAATCCGAATTCAGTGAAGCAATTTGTCAAAAAAGTCTGTGAAGGATATAGCCTGCCTTACTTTACGTTAAGTCCAAGTTTCACCGTTTGTCCGCAGGATGGCTACATACGTGGAGAATATCCTACCTGTCCACACTGTGGAAGAGAAACTGAGGTCTATTCTCGTGTCGTCGGTTACCTACGTCCTGTGAAACAGTGGAATGAAGGGAAGCAAGCAGAGTTTATGCTCCGCACAAGATATAAAATCGATTAAAATATCATTTCAGGCCTTAAAATGAGGGTTTCTTTAGGCAATGAAGATTGGAGGTATACAACCTTTTTCTCTATCTGATTATCCAGGGTGTGTGTCCGCTATCCTTTTTACACAAGGGTGTAATTTCCGATGTCCGTTCTGCCATAATCCTTCATTAGTGCTCCCTGAATTATTTCAATCACCAATACCCCAAGAAGAAATCATGCAATTTTTACATTTAAGAATGGACAAATTAGATGGAGTTGTAATTACAGGTGGAGAGCCCACCATACATTCAGATTTGGTGGTGTTTATTGAACAAATAAAAGAGATGGGCTATAAAGTGAAGTTAGATACAAACGGCTCAAATCCGCAGGTTGTTGAAGAACTTCTGCAAAGGAACTTGATAGATTATTGTGCTTTAGATATTAAAGCCCCATGGAGTAAGTATTCATTACTAATAGGCGTCTCCATTTCAGTTGAACCTATTCAAAAGACATTAAAAATCCTGCTTGAAAGTGGCATCCCTTGCGATTTCCGAATTACAAATGTCAAGGCACTCTTAAGTGAGGATGACTTAAAAGAAGTAGAGGCTTATTTGCCAAAAACCCATCCATTGATTGTTCAAAAATTTGTTGCAGAGAACGCTATGAACCCTCT
>JAIWNQ010000228.1 GCA_020216745.1 Candidatus Hydrogenedens sp. | reverse complement strand
TTTATCCGACTTCTCCAACCTGTAAGACGTTAATAATCGGCAATTCCGGAAGGTTTAACAATGGGACAACAGGGTTATCCCGAGTATATCGTGGAAGAATAATTTCCTGCTCCTTGCCTATCATCTGTCGGGATATAAATAACCCTGCTGGTGGGTGTTCATACGCGAGTTCTTTTAAATATGCCCACCACTCTTTATTATTCAATTCTCTTCCTAATAGGATTTTTGATATTTGAAGAAACTTTTCAGTGTCAATACCCTCATCCCACTCATCTTCCCATAGGTGTCCATCTGCTATATGCTCCAACCGCTGTTTCAGTTCATGATACAACTCCTCCATCAGAGGAATTACGTCTCGGACTCGCTGGATAAATATCTCCCAATGTGGGTCTATTTTCCGCACTAATTCAACAAAGAAAGTTATCTGGACATCAATAGGTTTGCTTGTAATTTTACTGGCATGTTCAGGGAGTAAAAATAAATAATTGAAGCCAGCACTTAAAAAATCGTTTAAGGGGAGATTTCCAATGCATTCATTCCATTTTGTTTTGTATTCAGCGTGAAGTATCAAAGCCTGGTCTTGATAACGTGGCACTGCTGGCAAAGGTTCTGGAAATGCACTGTAATCGTATTCCAGTGATGATGCAATATAATAAGCCTTTACCGCTTTAGAAATATCTCCCGTTTCTAATTCTTTGTCGCCCTCTTCAAAGAACAATTCTTGCATTCGTCTACGAATTCGTAACAGTTCATAGGCCTGTGATGCGGATGTGAATTTTTCCTGTCGGACTGCATTATCAGCCAACGCTAATAGCAAGTCTGAGGATAATTGTGCTGGACCTTTTTTATGAAGTTCCTGCTGGACATGTTCCCTGACGTCAGCTCGGGAAACTAATTCCATTGCCTTCTTAAATTCAGGTGTTTGTTCCTCCTCTTCAGAAGGAAGCAAGTAGCTGTATTTGATAGAATGAATATCTTCTGTGGAATCTTCACGAAGCGGTGAGTAAGGTAAAAATAAAAACCGAAAATTCACTATATCACCATCTGCAATGGCTTTTGCCAAAGCAAGATCTATCATCTCTTGTTCTACTACTTTTTTAGTTTGTGTAGTTTTGTTAGCCATAACCTATGCCTTTTCTTCCTGGAGCATTTGTTTCACAATGTTTTCACGTTCTGTCCAATCGATAATAGGTTTGGTCACATCATAGTATGGTAATCGCTCATGAATTTGTGAGTAAAGTTTTTGGCGGTAATGACGTAACACGCGACTGGCATGACGTTCATGAAAAGGATCCCAATTGCTGGTTTCAACACACTCTTTATCACGACCTGCTTCTAATACCATTTCTTCCATATATTTCGTCAGAAAATCTCTCAACACACGGTCAAACTCACGACGTAGCAGGTCTGCTTCTGGGGTATTTGGGTCTTTTTCTCCAGCATCTCGCCATTGTTTTTCCAGTTCAATAACTTTTTTACGATGTTTTATGTATGTTTCACGTCGTTCATCATCACGGAGGATATAAAACGCTACATTTAACTTTGCCATGTTTAATAAATATTGGTCAAGTCGGTCTGGAGTCACTTCTGTGGCATGTATTTCCATGATTAAATCTTTCATCATTTTTTTATAGTTCTTTCGGACATCCCCTGTTTTACAATCTTCCGTAAGACCCAATATAGAAAAGTAATTTATATATGACTCATCATCCATAGATTGTTCCTCTAATAAAGATACTACATGAATTACAACGGACTAAGAATCCAAAAAGTTATTATCATCATAACAGAAATTATGATTTCAATGATGACTCTTCTTGTCCCTTTTTTGTTTGTGTCCCGTTTCGTTGTGCATGTTTATATAATTTATATTCAATACTATCAATGAGAGCGGTAAATGATGCGGTTATAATATTTTCAGATACACCTACCGTACACCATTGCTGGGTTTCATCGCTGGATTCGATAAGAACTCGCGTTTTTGCCTTTGTGGCTCGTTGCCCGTCTAAGATACGGACCTTATAATCTTCAAGGTGAACATTTTTCAATTCAGGGTAATAAGGTTCAAGTGCCTTACGTAGAGCATTATTTAATGCATCGACAGGACCGTCACCATTGGAGACGGTGTGAACAATGGATTGGTCTGGTAATTGGATTTTTACGGTGGCTTCGCACTCAGCATGTCGGTCCATTGCCCATTGGTTTACCCGTGAATGAAAACTCAGTACAGAAAATGATGATTTATACATCCCTAATGTTTTCAGTAGTTCTAATTCAAAGGATGCATCTGCCCCTTCAAATTCATATCCTTCTGTTTCGAGGGCTTTTATTCGTTGAAGAAGCTTCCGTACTTGGGGACTGTCTTTATCCAGTTCAATCCCAAGTTCTTTGGCTTTTTGTATCAGATTTGCTCTCCCAGAAAGTTCGCTGACCGCGATATGTGTAAAGTTGCCAATCCATTCAGGTTCGATATGCTCATAACTGGACTTTGCCTTTCGGACTGCATCGGCATGCATTCCCGCTTTATGGGTAAAGGCATCACGTCCTACGTAAGGGTCAGAATCTTTCGGAGATACATTTGCAAGTTCAGCAATCAGATGTGCCGTGTAGGTTAGTTTTTTCATTTGTTCCATTTTGATAACATAGAACCCCATCTTAAATTGCAAATTGGGTATAAGCGTACAAAGGTTTGCGTTTCCTGTGCGTTCACCGTAACCGTTTATAGTCCCTTGCACATGTCTTGCACCTGCACATACTGCAGAGATGCTATTGGCAACTGCACAACCTGTGTCATTGTGGGTATGTATCCCCAAAGGCACTTCAGGAAGGACATTATGTATGTGTTCGGTAATGGATTCTATTTGATGGGGTAAATGACCACCATTGGTATCGCAGAGAACTAATAAATCTGCTCCAGACTCAACTGCCACCTTCAATGTCTTTATGGCATATTCTGCGTTTAGGTCGTATCCATCATAAAAATGTTCAGCATCGAGAAAAACCTTTCTGCCCTGCTTCTTTAAGTAAGAAACCGACTCTTCTATCAACTTCAAATTTTCATCCAGCGATACACCTAAGACTTCTTGGACATGCATTGCAGACGATTTAGCAAAAATTGTAACAATTTCTGTTTCCGCACGAAGTAAAGCATTTATATTAGGGTCCTCATGGACACGAGATTTCGGATGTCGAGTACTTCCGAAAGCAACAATCTTAGAATTTTTTAAGTTTAGTTGTTTTGCTTTATTAAAAATAATCTCCGCTTTGGGGTTAGATGCAGGCTGTCCTGCCTCGATATAATGAATTCCTAACTCATCTAAAGCATGAAGTACCCGTATCTGGTCATCCATAGAAAACTTAATACCTGGCCCCTGTGCCCCATCACGTAGAGTCGTATCATATATCTCAATCGTTTCTTTATTTGTGACTTTGTTCATATATTAAATCTCCATTTCTGTATTGTATATTAATATAAATGTTGTAAGTTATATGAAATTAATTATTTACTAAGGTGGGTTTTAGGAAGTGATGTTTTTTCCTATGTAAAAAGGTGAACCCAGCAAAAAGTGTTTAATGAGTTCATGAGCTTCCGTATAAATTATTCCTGTGCCCTTTGCAGAGAATTCATGATATTCACTCATTCCGTAGGATTCGATACCAGGTCCGCACATAGCAAATGGGACAGGTCCAGGGGCATGGGTTCGAGTAGACAAAGCAGTAATATGGTCAGGGGCAACAAATAATCGAATCTCATCTGGAGAATGTTTTACAAATTCTAATGCAGGTCGAACAATATTCTTATCAAAATCCTCAATGGCTTTTATCTTAAGGTTTAAGTCTCCTTGATGTGCTGATTCGTCTGGTGCTTCTATATGAACAAAAGCGAAATCAACCCTCGCCAAAGCGTCTAAAGCGGTTTCAATTTTACCTTTGTAATTGGTATCAATCCAACCTGTTGCCCCAGGAATATCTATCGACTCCAAACCAGCACAAATCCCAATGCCTTTTACAAGGTCAACTGCTGAAATAACGACCCCGTGAAGGTTAAACATCTCCTTAAATGTCTTTATTTGTGGTGTTCTACCTTGTCCCCAGAGCCAAAACGAATTCGGTTCCGGTTCGCCATGCTGGACCCGTTCTTGAGAAATAGGATGTTGTGGAAGTAATTTTTGTGATTCTGTCATGATAGATTGTAACAAAGAACCACACGGTCCTTTAGGCAAAAAATCCTGCCAACTCTGGTCGGTAATATCATGAGGTGGTGTACAATCCGTTTTCTCCAAATCTTCTACTGTAAAATCTTCTCCTGTGTCAATTACTGCGAGATGCCGATAACTTACCCCAGGATAAAAATTTACTGGAAATTCTTTCGCTATTACCTCGCCAATATCTTTGATAAGGATAGTTGCCTTGTCTGTAGGAATATGTCCCGCAGTAAAATCCCGCATTTTCCCATTTTGAAGTGATACGATATTGCAACGGAAAGCTACCTGAGTCGGATTGAGTCGAATCCCTTGCCTTGCCGCTTCTAAAGGAGCCCGACCTGTAAAACAGGTGCGTGGGTCAAAACCGAATAATGAAAGATTACCTATATCACTTCCTGGGGGAAGTCCGTCAGGAATGGGACAAAAAAGTCCTAACATGCCACGGGATGCAACTTCATCCATGGCAGGAGTTTCCGCTACCTGTAATGGCGTTTTCCCCTCTAATTCAGGAAGGGGATAATCTGCCATCCCATCTCCTACAAGAATAAGATATTTCAACTGCTATTCCTTAAAAAAATATAAGTTTTAATTTCAATAAATTAAATAAAATCTGTGAATTCTAAAAATTAGTAAATAATATTTAACATTATATTTTAACTCTTATAATATAAATGTTTCAATGCAGATTATTATTTCATACGTGAAAAAAATAGAATTGGAGACCTTTTTGGCACCTTGAATTTATTTCTTTTTAGATAAAGCAACTTGTATTTTGTATTAAACGATAGTAATTTTTCATAATAAGAGAACCTTTCAAAATAATATAAATTTAGTTATTGATTTGTTGGAGGAAAAGTTATGTCATTGAAGAAAACAACGCGACGGCAATTCCTAAAAATAGCAGGTTCAGCTGGACTTAGCTTTATGGTTTTACCTCGCCGAATCTTAGGTGGTAAAGCGTATGCTTCGCCAAACGAAGAGTTGACTCGTGCAATTATTGGCGTTGGCGGAATGGGTATGGGACACATTGATTACCCAGGTGCTCGACTGCTTGCGGTCTGCGATGTTGATGAAAATCACTTAAAAAATGCACTTCAAAAAGCAGGACCTGATGTTAAAGGCTATAAAGATTATCGAGAGGTACTTGCCCGTGAAGATATTGATATTATCCATATCGCAACACCTCCACACTGGCATGCCATTATATCAGTAGATTCAGCCCGAGCTGGAAAAGATATTTGGTGTGAAAAGCCAATGACCCGAACTATCGGAGAAGGTAAAAAAGTGGTAGAGGCAGTGCAGAGATATGGACGTATTTTCCGATTAAACACATGGTTTCGAATGAAAGACACGTTCTACGGATTTGGAACAACTGCTTATGAGATAAAAAAAGTTGTTGATAGTGGAATGTTAGGTTGGCCATTAAAAGTAAATGTAGGGGAATCTACAGGATTTACATGGAAGTTTTTCTGGTCTGGCTTAACCAATATAGAACCACAACCTGTCCCTCCTGAATTAGATTATGATTTCTGGCTTGGACCAGCCCCATATAAGCCTTATCATCCACATCGAGTTCATGGAACGTTTCGAGGGTATTGGGACTATGACGGAGGTGGTTTAGGAGATATGGGACAGCATTATCTCGACCCAGTTCAATACTTATTAGGAAAGGATGATACCAGCCCAATCGAAATAGAAGTAGATGCACCACCGCAACATCCCGATGCGGTGAGTTCTTTCCGTTGGATTCGGTTACGGTATGAAGATGGATGTGAAATCGTTCTCGATGGTGAAGGAAAACCAGGCTTGCCTTATATCGAAGGACCAAAAGGGAAACTGTTTCCCGGATTAAAGTCTGATATTCCTGGCTTTGAGAAAAAGTTGGCATCTTTACCTAATCCTGAACCTCTACCTTGTGATTTTGCTCATTCTGTCCGTACCCGTGAGAAATTCCCATTAAATGAAAGTAATGGACATCGTTCATGTACGATTGTGAATCTGTCAAAAATTGCTATGCAATTAGGAAGAAGTCTCCGATTTGACCCTGTTAAACAATTATTTATTGATGATGAAGAAGCCAATCGTTTAGTTGACCAACCAATGCGTGCACCTTGGACTTTACAAGTATAAGGAGGTTAAAAAATGCTTTATAGAATACTTTTCACACTAATAATAACATTATTAATTTTCATTTCAATTTCTAACGGAGCCGAGATTGAAACATGGATTGAGAAGGCTGGGAACATTTCTCTTGCAGAGGCAAATAATTTATGTGCAGAGATATTTCAGCAGGGCGAGCCCGCTATTATTGGTATCTACGGTTATATTAAACCTCAAGGAGATGATAAGAATGCTCGATTGCTGGTGCGTATGCTTGTGAATTATGCATCAACTCAACCGATGGACGCACAAAATATGTTGGCAAAAGCCTATGCTACAGCATTACGTAAAATTCAAGATAAACAAATTAAAGCGTTTCTTATAAGTGAACTTCAAATTCTGGGTAATCCATTAGCCGTTGATGCAATAACAGAGTATCTTGGTGATACGGACTTATGTGACTATGCAATACGTGCCTTAGAAACTATTAATAACGATGTGTCTTTCCAACAGCTTGCAGAACAACTTCCTCATTCAGAAGGGAGATGTCAGCTGGGGATTATACAGGCATTTGCAGGTATGGGTCGTACGGAAATAATCCCATCATTAGAAGCACTTCTACCATCTGCATCCTCAGAAGTACGGCAGTCAATTCTTATTACCTTATCGCAACTCGAACCAAATTCTCAGAAATTTTATGAACAAATAAAATCGGACTTAAATTCATCAGAGTCTCGAACACGAATGCAAGCATATTCTTTATTATTCTCACAAATAGAAAGAACCATAAGACAAAACGGCATTACTCAACAACAAAAAGAAATGTTGGAGAAAATCTTGTTACAGGCGAAGCAGGAGAATAATTCGTGGGTTCAATGTGCCGTTCTGCGGATGTTCACTTACGCACCACCAAAGGACGTTCTCGATTTATTTGCCCGAGAAATATATAACCCTAACCGAGACGTTCGTGGTGTGGCTCTACGACACTTAGCCTATCTCAATTTAAAAGAAAGCAAGAATATTTTGAAGGAGGCTTTGCTCAGAAGTTCTGGAGACGAGCTATACCAAGTTTTAGATGCAGTAAGTCAATGTCCGGATGATTTCTTTCTGCCTGCGGTGGTACCTGTTTTGAAACATTCCGATGTGCAGATGCGTATCAAGGCGATACAAACATTGGTTCGTTTAGATAAAAGCAAATCAATAGATAATCTTGTTAAACATCTTGCAAATGCACAGGAAAGGTCAGAACTAACAGCCCTTCAACAAGCATTACTTCAGACAGAACCGAAGGAAACGGAGTCCCATATCGGTTCTATGTTGAAGAAATTAAAAGGAGAGCAACTTGTTACTGCGTTAAATATCCTCTCCGAACGGCAGGCAACGAAATATTTTAAGTTTGCCTGGAAACAGACCAGGAATAAAGATATGAAAATTCAACAATCCGCATTTGATGCTCTGGGCAATATGGGCACTAAAAAGGAAGTAAATATATTGCTGAAAGAGGTAATGAACCCGAAAAATTCTCAAAAAGAGGAATATGCAGATGCTATCGTCCAGATATTAAAGCGAGAAGAAGACCAAGACCGTTGTAAACCGCTTATCGCAATAATAGAAAAATCAAAACCAGAACAATATCCCACTTTACTTTCTATTCTTGCGAAAGTCGGAGACAAGATGGGAGAAGATTTTGTATTTTCATGGCTAAATCTACCGCACCAAAAAGAAGAGAATAAAACAAAGATAGAAAATGCTTTGTCTGCCCTTGCTTTATGGGAAAATGTAGAACCATCTGAAAAGATACTAACATTCTTCCGAGCCAATCCAAATCATCCATATAAAAATGAGGCATGGAAGGTTTTTATCCGATTCCTTTCATTAAACGGATTAGCCATTGATGAAAAAATATGGCTATGCCAGCAAGGTATTGAACTTGTCCCAGAAAACGCTAACGATATGTTTAATATTCTTGGAGGAATACATACAACAGAGGCGTTTATCGCCGTTGCACCATATACAAAGAACCCCGCCTTTTCAGAAGTTGCCAATAAAACATTGCTTCGCATTGCTCTACCTGATAAGAATAATGAAAATGGATTAGTCGGGAAGGATTTAATTCCATATTTGGAAAACATACTTAATGCCATTACTGACGAGGCTGTGAAAGAAACGATAAATAAGCATATAGAACGTTGTAGAAAAGCCACGAATATCTTGCCTGTGACCTATGAAGATGACAATCAATTTGTGCCTATTTTTAATGGAAAAGACCTCACAGGTTGGAGCGGATATACGAAAGGTTTCTCCGCAAAGTACGGCAAATTAGTGTGTCTGCCCACGTGTCATCTAAATCTATTCTCAGAGAAGCAATATGCAAATTTCATACTTCGTTTTGAATTTAAACTAACGCCTGGAGCCAATAATGGGATTGGCCTACGTGTGCCATATATGAAACACGCCGCATACGATGGAATGGAAATACAAATCCTTGATGATACAGCACCTGAAAGTCGTGGCTTAAAGCCATATCAATATCATGGGGCTATCTATGGCGTGTTACCGCCAGATAAACCTGCTCCATTAAAAAAATGTGGAGAATGGAATCAGGAAGAAATCGTGCTTCAAGGAATGGATATATCTGTTCGTGTCAATGGCGTTGAAATTTTGAAAGCAAATCTAAATGAGTTAGCAAGTAAACCTACCCCCGATGAGAAAGACCACCTCGGTTTACGAAATACCTCAGGCCATATCGCCTTACTTGGACATGGCTCTCAGGTTGAATTCCGAAATATACGAATTCGCGAAATAAAATAAAAAAAACGACACTTTTCAATTTGTAAGAAAGTTTTTATCATGTCATATTTTATTTCTTCTGTCATGCTTTGTGTTGTATTAACAGGAACAAATATCTACTATTACGATTTTACATGGGCACATGGAAAAGAATTGAAAGTAGAGGAAAATGCAAAGGAAATCTGGGACACAGGACATGTATTAGCATCTTTACAAGGGATTGTCAATCGTTCAGAACCTCGGTTGTTCGTTCGTTTCCTGAAAGATGCGGATGATTTTTGGTGGAATGAACTGACAAAATCCGGTAGTTGGTTGGAAAGTGCCAAAATTGAAAAAGTAGGGAATTGGTTTGAATTACTAAAATTATTTGAACCGTTTATTCATGGAGTTGTTATTTACTCAGAAAAATTCCCACCAACATCAAATTTAACAAGCATTATTGCAGGACTTGAAAATCGATTATGTTTAAGATATGACCCTGATGGAAATAGCGTATTTACTAAGGTAATGAATTCTGGTATGTCTTTTACTCAAAACACCTATTGGCTTATCGAACCAGAGACCAATACTCTTAAACATGAAGTTCGTCCTCAACACCTCCCCGAAAAAGCCAACGGAAGCTTAAAAGCACAGTGTTATCTATGGGCAAAGGAACAGTTTCTGGATACGGGATTATGTAGTCCTGAGTTTATGGCATATTATATCGATGGCTACTGGTTTCAAAAACCTTGGAGTGCCTCTTTCCCAAATTCGACAATTATGAATCACGACTTTTTTATCTCGCGACGTGCCTTCTTTTTTGATTTAGGTATTTGGGAAGATGAAAAAACAATAGATGAGCCAGAACAAATATCAGGTTCAGACCGAGTGGTGTTAAGGGAACTGCTTCAAAGTATGTATCAAAA
>JAIWNQ010000227.1 GCA_020216745.1 Candidatus Hydrogenedens sp. | reverse complement strand
TGCGAAAGGAGAAGTATTCCACATCGGAGGGTTTGTTCCATGGATATGGAAATATACTAATGAAGGTGAAGCAGGTGGTCAGCATGGAGGTGTTCCTACAGAATGGGAAATGGTAAAATTTGTTTCCGCTTACAACGCCATTTTAGACGCAGACGCATTAGGCCTTGCTGGGCTTGCAAATGCCTCTTTTTATCAACATTATCCATTAAAAGATTATTACCCCCAGAACCCGAAACCGACACATGAACAAATGAGGCAACAAGGTTATCTTGATGAAAAAGGGAATGTATTGCCCAATGTTTATATCTGCTTTTACATGGGTGATTTTGACTCTTCCGCTTGGTTATATCAAAAGGTGCCAGAGTGGTGGCAAGACCCTGCCCATGGGGCTATTACATGCATTTGGCCATTCAATCCGAACTTGTCTCGTCGTGTCCCTCATGTCTTTGATTACATCCGAACACATGCAACATCTAACGACTGGTTTGTCTATGGTGATTGTGGTGCAGGTTATCTAAATCCGGGCATGCTTACCGCTATTCATCGGGAACCTAATATCCCCTCTGGCTGGGATGCATGGACAAGACATAATTTATATTATGGAAAACGATTTGACCTGACAATAACGGGTTTTATTATTGATGGGTATGCACCTCCAATCACCGATGAAGGTTTTGAAGCATACTCTATATTCTCAAAGGATGGAATTGTAGCTCAAAAAATACCCCCTGTAGGTTGTTATGATAAAAAACTACCGTATGTGCGTATGGGAATTGATTTGAATGAACCACCAGAAAAGGCTTCTGAAATCTTAGCCTCGTACACAAATAGACCATTGCCTAATTTTAAGTTTATTCGCACAATCTTAAAATCTCCATCATGGCATAAAAGCGTTATAGACTTAACCTCTCAGAAGACAAACAAGGTTATCTTCACAGACCCTTATACGTTTTTCGAACTTATAAAAATTCATTATTGCAACCGTTAAATTCCAGATAATATTTATTAAACACACCGTTTATGTGTATAATTAAATAAAGAGAAATTGAAGCACGGATGAATACAAATATATGTCGCAGGTAAAGTGCTCAAAGTGTAGTCATATTAACCCAACTGGAACCAGCCATTGTCAAAAATGTGGTTCTCCTTTACTAATTGTTAAAATAGACCCAGCCTCCTCCGATTCAAAGAAAAGGCAGTCTTCATCTCACGAATTTAACACACCAGGATTACAGCAAGGCACCCTTCATCGGGGAGAAACATTTAGCAATCGTTATACCGTCATTAAATTAATCGGCAGAGGTGGAATGGGTAGTATCTACAAAGTTTTTGATAATACTCTAAAAGAAGAGGTAGCCCTAAAATTATTACTGCCCCAATTTGCTAAAGACCCCATGATAGTTGACCGATTCCTAAATGAAGCACGTATTGCTCGGAAACTATCTCATCCAAATATTGTGCGTGTTCATGACATAGGTATCGCTGGGAATATCCTTTATATCTCAATGGAGTATTTAGATGGTAAATCATTACGAGGTATTCTGGAAGGCCTATTGCCTGGTCAGAGACTTCCTCTAAAACAAATTTTAGTTTATTTTGACCAGTTGTGTTCTGCTCTGGAATATGCACACCAATTTACAGTCCACCGCGATATTAAACCCGAAAATGTAATGGTCACCTCACAAAATGTCGTAAAATTGATGGACTTTGGAATATCCAAATTGATGGCAGATACAAGGCTTACTGGTGTTTCGGTCGTGATGGGTACACCATTTTACATGTCTCCAGAACAAGTCCGAAACAGTCGTGATGTAGATGCCCGTTCTGATATTTATAGTTGTGGGATTATGTTATACGAAGTCCTGACAGGGCAAATCCCCACGGGTATCCCGAAACCTGCTTCTGAATTAGTAAAAGAACTCCCCCCAGAGTTAGATAAAATTGTTGAGAAGTGTATTCAACCAGACCCAAAAGACCGATTCCAAAGTGCCACAGAATTAAGAAAAGCACTGGAACCGTTGAAAAATTTAGTGCTTGCTGGAGAAGAAACGACAATATCATCATCTTCTTCAAAACCTACCAAAAAATTAAAACCGTGGATTCCAACTTTTTCATCTCGGGCAATAGGTTGGATACTCCTTTCAATTGTGCTGTTGTTTTGTGCTGGTGGTCTGTTTTTTGCAGAACGATACCGTGCAAGTATATCGGCACAAGAAGTGGAAACAATTTCTGACCAACTATTACTAAATGAACCTCAACAACAATCAGTAGAATCATACATAAAAATTTTGTTTCGTCTTGCAAATAGAGCAAGAGAACAAGCAGAATTTAATGACGAGGTAAAACAGTATTTAAACTGGGCAGAACCTCTACTAACCCAGATTAAAACCAAGATGGACACGAAACAAAACATCCCTCTTGAACTATTATGTTCATGTGCCCGCTACCTCTCCGCTATATTCTGTGAACATCAAGGCATGGTTCTTATCCCAGAAGGTAATGTGACATGGAAAGGCCAAACGTATATTATCCCTGCTTTCTTTATGGACATAAGTGAAGTTACCAATGATGACTTTAATAATTTTTGCCGATTAAGCTCTATTTCATGGGAACCACCTCCATCCCCTGGATTTGATATACAAGCAAGCAATGAAGGCAAACTACCTGTTACGATGGTAACCTATTATGATGCCCTGGCGTATGCGAGTTATTATCAAAAAACTTTGCCAACTGTGCTACAATGGCTTCGGTCTGCTCAAGGAGATATAAAGCAGACTTATCCGTGGGGTGATACCTGGAAAGAAAACTCCGCGAATATCAACAATATTAAAAACGCTCCTCAACCAGTAAAATCATATCCAGAGGATAAAAGTCCTATGGGTTGTTATGATTTGCTTGGGAATGTATCTGAATGGACACGAACTCCCTTAGACCCAGAGTGTCCTGAAGAGGATATCTTGTGCTCAAGAATAGTAATGGGTAGTAATTTTACCTCTCCTGCTACTGGACTTACGCACGAGCAAAGTGCCGAACCAGATACACGTTCCCCACTTATAGGCTTCCGTTGTGTTAAGGAAATTCCCATCAGTACCGAACAACTTATCAATTATTTGAAACAATAACCCACTTTACAACAAATGCTTCAAACACCTAAAATGTAAAAACTTAAAAAGATTAAACACAAATAAGTGCATGTGATTCTTAAAAGTTCAAACTGAAATTTATTCTTATCATCTTCCCAATTGTGTTTGTTGGGAGTTCAGATATATTTCTTCATTTGTAGCCATGCTTTGGCACGTCTAACAAATCGTTTTTCTGTCGGATAAGTTATCATTTCTTCTGCCTTATCAATTGGAACCCACATTGGTTTGAATCTTGCCTCCTCCTCACCTGTTGGACATGGTTTGCATGGTTGCTTCGCATCTCCTTGCATCAAAAAGTAATGTTCATCACGTATAATTTGTTCCCCGTTAAACACAAATTCACTTTGGTCATATCCTAAATCAGCAATGATGTCTACATTCCAGTAACCACTTTCTTCTCCCACTTCACGTTTTGCACATTGCTCATGGGTTTCATCTTTATCAACATGTCCCTTAGGAAGACGAACTTCATGAATCCAACCATTATCTCTTAAAACGTCTCGCTCTAACACAAGGACATTCACGTTCCTATCTATAACAACGCCTCCAGCAACTAATGTTCTTCTTTTATTCATTGTTATGTGTCCCCTTATCTTTAACCGATAATAAGCAACATGTAATATGAGTGTTATGGGATTAAAATAGATTTTTATTACTTAGAGCCTTCAATCTTTTTTAGGGCTTTTTTCAATGCTTTTTTCACTTGATTGGGACTTGTCCCACCAGGCGAATTGCGACGTGATACAATAGCTTTCGGTTGAATAATATCATATAATTCATTTTCAAACAGAGGTGAAAATTTTTTATATTCGTCTAATGTCAGTTTCCGTAATGGTTTATTGTTTTTTATGGCACATAGAACAACCTTGCCGACAATAGCATGAGCATCACGAAAGCTAACGCCTTTTGTTACCAAATAATCTGCAAGGTCTGTCGCTTCCATATAACCCAAATCAAGAGCTTTCTGTATATTGTCTTTTTTTACGTTGATAGATAACAGCATCTTTGAGCATACGGATAAAGCACTTTTTACTGTGTCTGCTGTATCAAAAACTGCCTCCTTGTCCTCTTGTAAATCCCGATTATAAGTAAGAGGTAGCCCTTTCATTAAGGTTAATAACGAGACAAGATGCCCATAAACTCTCCCTGTTTTTCCACGGGTAAGTTCTGCAACATCGGGATTCTTTTTCTGTGGCATAATACTGGAGCCTGTGGTGAATGCATCTCCAATCTCTATAAATCCGAACATCGGTGATGACCAGATAATTAATTCCTCACACCAACGGGATAGATGCATCATAAGAATAGCACAATAACTGCAAAACTCAATCAAAAAATCACGGTCTGAAACCGCATCCATGCTGTTCTCGCAAATCTGTTTGAACCCTAACTCTTTAGCAACAGTCATAGGGTCTATCGGATGAGGAGTTCCCGCAAGGGCTGCTGAACCTAATGGCAATGTATTAACTCGTGGTTGTAATTCCTTAAATCGAATTTTATCCCGTTGTAACATCTCAAAATATGCTAATGCATAATGAGCCAATAAGACAGGCTGGGCTGGTTGTAGATGTGTAAAACCTGGAATGATGACATCCAAATTTTCTTCTGCAAAATGAATAAATGCCTTTTGAAAATCTTTAATTTGTCCAATAATTATATCTATTTCATCTCTCAACCATAATCGGATATCTGTAGCAACCTGGTCATTTCTACTCCGTGCAGTGTGTAATTTTTTACCACATTCACCAATTTTTTGAATAAGCGAATGCTCGATATTTGTATGCACATCTTCTAATGTGGAATCCCAACGAAATTTGCCTTGTTCTATTTCCTTACGAATAGTTTCTAAACCCTGAATAATGGCTTGGGCATCTTTATTTGAAATAATTTTCTGTTTACCTAACATTCGTGCGTGAGCAATACTTGCCTGAATATCATATAAAGCCAGACGTGAATCGTAGTGAACAGAAGCAGTGAACTTTTCTACTGTCGGGTCTGTCGTTTCCTCAAATCTACCGCCCCATTGTTTGCTCATATTATTATCTCCATTAAGGTTGAATGCCAACTCCCAAAGTTGAAATTTGAAATCCCTTGTCTTCCCACTCGGAACGATTGAAAAGATTATGTGTATCTAAAACACATCTGCTCTTCATAAGTCTACCTGCGTTTTCAGGGTCTATAGACTTAAATTCATTATGGGCTGTAAGAATAACCATACAATCCGCACCGTTTAATGTATCTTCTAACGAGGATAATGGTATTGGTGAATGTTTTACATGAGGGTCATGAACTGTTAAAGAGTAACCTTTTAATTTTAACAAACTGTATATGTGTAAAGACGGACTTTCCCGAATGTCATCGACATTCCCTTTGTATGCCAGCCCTAATAGGGCAATTTTTGGGTTATCAATATTTTTTGTCATCGCTTCTATTTTCTGAACTACAAATGCAGGCATCGAATCATTCCGTTTTCTGGCTGTGTGAATAATTTGTGTATCTTCAGGGAACGCTTCGACCAGAAACCATGGGTCAACAGATATACAATGACCACCAACCCCTGGACCAGCACTGTGCAAATGAACACGGGGATGATGATTTGCCAATGTTGCTACTTCCCAAAAGTTGATACCTAATTTTTCACAGAGAATGGCTGTTTCATTTGCAAGGGCAATGTTTACATCTCGATATGTATTCTCAATAAGTTTAACCATCTCCGCTGTTGTCGCATCTGTAAGAAATATTTCTCCCTCCACAAAAGAGCGATACAACTTTTTTGCCTTCTCTGCGCATTCAGGCGTAATACCGCCAATAATGCGGTCATTGTGAATTAGTTCATGAAGAATTTTGCCTGGCAACACTCGTTCGGGACAATGTGCCAGGTGCAAATCCCGACCTACTTTTAATCCTGATTTCTCCAAAATAGGTGTAAGCAAATTTTTACAGGTTCCAGGTGGAGATGTAGATTCAAGTATAACCAGATTCCCTTTTTGAAGATACGGGACAATGCTCATCCCTGCTGATTTAACAAACTCCATATCCGCTTTTTTTTGTTCTGTGATAGGGGTAGGCACAGCAATTATAAAAGTATCTGCTTGTGCTGGTTCTGTTTGTGCCTGGAGTTTGCCAGAGGCAACACCCGCCTTAATCATCGTTTGCAGTCCTGGCTCCTCAATATGTATCTCTCCACGATTTATCGTTTTTACAACTCGCTCCGAAATATCAACACCTATAACCTTGTAACCACTTGCTGAAAGCATTCCTGCTGTCGGTAAGCCAATATAACCTAAACCTAAAATACATACAGTTTCCATAAGGTACTCCTTGTATTGCTTATATATTCAATGTTTCTGACAGATGTTGTGCAATTCGTTTACCAGCGTTTCCATCACCATACGGATTGATACAACTCGCCATTTTTTGATACATCTCATGGTCGTCAAGTAACCGTTGTGTCGTTTCGACTATCCGTTCAAAGTGTGGTCCTATCAATAGAGCAGTCCCAGCCTGTACTGCTTCTGGGCGTTCAGTTACATCCCTCAATACGAGTACAGGTTTACCAAGAGACGGTGCCTCTTCCTGAATGCCACCTGAATCTGTGAGTATGAGATAACACTTCTTCAATACGTGAACAAATGGGACATAATCAAGAGGGGGCATAATAATAACTCGCTCATGATTATGTAAAAACTTTTCCGCAGATGCCTTGACATTCGGGTTCGGATGCACTGGAAATAGTATTTCAATATCATCGTTCTTATTCACTAATTCAGCAACTGCTTGGAAAATCTCATCCATAGGCTCACCGAAACTTTCCCGTCGGTGAGCGGTCAGAACAATCAATCTACGCTCCTTCCCTAATGTCTCTAACTGCTTATTGTTAAATTGATATGGCATCCCTGCAATATATAAAAGAGCATCTATCCCCGTATTCCCAGTAACGATTATCCTCTCTCCCTCTATATGTTCAGAAAGTAAATTTTTCTTCGATTGCTCTGTCGGTGCATATAAAAAATCACCCATCGCATCTACAAGCCGTCGATTCATTTCTTCTGGAAATGGATGATACTTATCATACGTCCGTAACCCCGCTTCAACGTGTCCAATCGGAATCTTATGATAATAAGCAGATAATCCAGCAGACAAAGTTGTGGTAGTATCACCATGAACAAGAACAGTATCAGGTCTGTTTTCTGTAAATAAAGAGGATAAATTCTTTAGAATACGTGAAGTAATATCTTCTAAACTCTGCCCAGGCGTCATGATGTTCAAGTCATGATGTACTGGCAATGAAAACGAACGTATCACCTGGTCTAAAAGTTCACGATGTTGTGCGGTTAAACACACAGTGACTTGAAATATATCAGGCATCTCTTGCAAAGCACGCACAACAGGAGCCATTTTGATAGCTTCAGGTCGTGTGCCTATAACTACCCAAATATTTTTCATTAAAACAAGATTATCCTTCCTTGCGTTTAATTAGTCCCAAAAAGATTTTAACACCAAAAACAATATACAATAGATGGTGGTATTATAAAAGAATCATGCATAATCATAAAAATAAATGAGTTTAATTATTCGAGAACAAAATGAAATTATCAGAAATACCTAAAATTATTCATACTATTCCCTACTATAAAAAAGAACAGTTAGGATGGTATTTTTTTACACGGATAAGAAAAATTTTACCTATTCGGTTATGGTTTAACAAGGCGAATATACCTCTAATGAAGATGGATAAAGAAAGATTAAAACGGTACCAACAATATGCAAAATTATGGGCGGAAGTAGAGGAAAATATACACCCCGTTTTAGACAAAATCCTTAAAGGTGCCGTAATGTATGCAGGAGAAACAATTCCATTGGAATGTCTCCTACAAAAACAGAACATTTCCATTTCCCCTTTGGCAATGTATGGCATTCATAGTTTCGAATTTCTTTGGCATCTCTGCCTTGCTTATCTTCAATCTCCTAATAATAAATATGCAGAGTTTGCAAAGTTGTGGATAAAAAATTGGATAAAATCAAATCCTATCGGCAAAACAGTTGGATGGGATCCTTACCCCACGTCATATCGCATTCGCTATTGGTGTTTAGCAATTTATTTATGGAAATGGAACGATAAGGAGATTTTAGACTCGTTAGCTATTCAAACCAAATGGCTCTCAAAATCTATCGAATATCACTTAAAAGCAAATCATGTTATTCAAAATCTTGCTGGCATTATTATAAGTTCTGCAACATTTTTTCCAGAGTTATTGCCTAAATTCCTCAATGAATTGGAAAAGGAAGTTAAAGAACAAATATTGGAGGATGGTGGACACTATGAAAGATGTCCAATGTATCATCTCCATGTGTTAATAGACCTATTAATGGTTATGGCTGTTCTCAATAACCCACCAGAATATTTGAAGGGAGCCGTATCAAAAATGACTTGTTTTTTGCAGAATATGACTCTCTCCGATGGCGAGATTCCTCTCTTTGGAGATTCTGCCTTTGGACATTTCCCACAACCAAAAAAAATTCTTACTGTCGCCTTAAAATACAATGCCCCCTCCATTTCCCCAGAATTACAAAACGCAAGGACATCATTCCCTCTTACAGGTTATTATCTTATAAAACCAAACCATAGCAAACCAATGGTCGAGTTAGTCATTCGTGCAGGAGCATTCGGACCCGATTATCAACTTGCCCATGCACATTGTGACCAGTTGAGTTATGAGTTATTAATTCAAGGACAACGGGTTATTGTGGACTCGGGAATCCATGGATATGCCAAAAGCCCATATCGAGAATTTCAACGTAGCACACGAGCCCATAATACAGTTTACGTTACTGGTGAAGAACAACTGGAATACTGGGGGACATTCCGTGTAGCTCGCAGAGGCAAATCGGAAGTGTTATATTGGGAAGAATATAATGGAGAGCCCCTTTTCGTAGGTAGATTTAATTACTACACAGGCACATCGCATACACGACTCTTGTATATGTTGCGGGGACAAGGAATGTTATGTTGGGATTGGATTCATACAAAAAATAATCATACAGTAGAAAGTCTAATTCACCTACACCCCAACTTGATTCCTGAATTTACAAATTCATTTCTGTTAATTAATCATGATAAAATAAACCTTTGTATTCATCCTATCGGTCAAGAGACGATAGAAATTTTGTCGGGCATTCGTGACCCGATGCAAGGTTGGTATTCAGAACAGTTTGGTAATGCAGTTCCAAATTCTGTTCTGGTTCTAAAAAAGAAGGTGAAAGATAAGAACATATCCATGGGCTATTGGATTTCTTTTAATGCTGATAAAACAAACATTCCAAAAGGAGCCATTAAACAATGGGTAGAAGATATAGGGAAAAAGATAAACATATAGATAATAATAAGAATATAAAAAGTGAAAACACGAAGGAAGGAGAAAGAAAAGAAAAACTGCAAAAAAGTGCAGGGATACAGATGCAAACAGCCTTTTATGAAAACCTATTATCACGCAAAGCGGTTGTATATGTTTTGATTCCTTTATGGATTTTGGCGGTTGTCTTGGCTCTGAGTCCCTTTGTAGGTGACCCCGCCGCCCCTATTAAATATCTAATAACGGCTATTTTTGTTTTTGTTCTTTCAGCAGTGACTCTCTTTAATACTTGGGTATATGAAATCAAATTTCAAATAAAGAAAACACTCCTTTTTATTACAGGTGGCTTTCTGTTTTTTATGTTCCTATCTCTGCTTTTTGCTGGAAATAGAATGTTTGCACTTAATGAATATTACATCTGGATTACCCTTTGCTTTATATCTTTGTTTGTCAGCGTATATGTCTTGAATTTGAAAGAAATCTATTGGATATTGACATGGGTTA
>JAIWNQ010000226.1 GCA_020216745.1 Candidatus Hydrogenedens sp. | reverse complement strand
CCATTGCCATTGCTATATCGAGTATCTACGGCTTCTTCCAAAAATGGGGAATTGACCCTTTCCCATGGTCAACCAAAGACGTAGAAGAATATCGTGGGCTTCCCTCAACCTATGCTAATCCAAACTTTGCTGGGCATGCTCTATTATTTGCTGTTATTACGTTAATAGGACTGCTTTGTTTGTATACACGCGAACTATGGAAATCAAAAACTGGAGAAAATAAAAAAAATTTCAAAACAACACTAATAAAGACCTTATTATATTTAATATGTTTTCTATTAACATTTACACACCTTTACTTTACACGGATGCGAAGTGCCCGTATCGCCTTATTTATGGCAATTGCATTTATGCTCTTTTACGGTCTCTGGGGAAGGAAATGGGAAGTAAAAAGAATTCTATTATGGGGTGGAGGTTTGGTCGTAATTGCAGTCATAGTTATTATTATTGCATTAGGACTCCTCGCAAAAGGCTACCCACATGGCTCCCTACCATTTGACAACTCATTAAATCTCCGCTTTAATGGCTATCTTGGCGCGGTCAAAATGATTATGCACAAGCCTATTTTAGGCTACGGCCCAGGTAACTATCGATATGAGAACATTCCGTATTGGACAAAATATGAAAAACTATGGTTTACCATCGCAAGAAAAAGAAATTTCCATGTTCATAGCGACCCATTAGAGGCTATGGTTGATGCTGGTATCCCTGGGGGTATTTTTTACTACGCTTTGATTCTACTTGGCTTTATTAGTGGTTTACTATTAGCAAAGAAATATAACGATTCTTCGGATGGTATCTTAGGTGTTATTTTCTCCTCCGTTTTCCTTGCATTTGCAACAGATGCATGTTTTGGATTTAATATCCGTGTTCCTGTGTCCAGTGCTATGTTCTTCCTGTTCCTTGGATTAACACAAGTAAAGTCCGATGATGAGACCCTCACTCTGGACATAAAAAAAGCAAGAACAATATCAACCATTATTGCAGTAATATTCTTGCTTCTAATGATTCAGCAATTCCGTTATTACTCTGCGGAAGTCCAGTTGCAACGAGCCAAAGGTGGTATTTATTGGGCTAAAACCTATGATAGTCCCCAACATGCTCAATCACGAGAACGTATTTTAGAACGTGCAACACAACATGCTATAAACGGAATGAGTGTCAAATCATGGGATGCCCGTTTCCCAGAGATTACTGCTCGTATTTATATGATGAGGAATGATCATCAATCTGCCTTGGAATACTTCGATAAAGCGCTGGCTTGCGATAAATATAATCCAGATCTATGGACAACCCGTGCCCAATGCTGTCTCAACTGGATATACTACGCTCAAACATCAAAACAACCTCTGAGCATGACCGTTGAAAAAATTTTAGACGAGGCAGAACTGTCTGTCTCAAATGCTATCAAATACTGTGAACTCTATCCAGATGCCTATGAAGGAATGGCTCGCTCCTTATTCTTTAGAACTGCTTATATAAAAATGTCCGATGAAGAAAAGAAAGAAATAATGCAAAACCTCGTCAAATATGCAGATAAAGCATTAGAAAACGGATTAAAAGAAAGCCTACCCTTATTCCAAATTATGATTCAAGCTTATCAAACATTAAAAGACTATGATAATTCTTCAAAAATTATTCAACGAGCACTTGCAATTGACCCAGCGAATGTTGAACTCTGGTCGAGATATGCTCAAATTATGAAACAGAAAAATTACCCCGATGAATACCTTACATTCCTGGAAAAGAATTTTGCACGATTTAAAAAAGATGCAAAGAAAATGGCACCGACTCTTTCCCAGATTGCACTAATGATATATCAAGAAAAATTAAGGAAAACAAATAATAGTAAAGAAGCAACAGGAATACTTATTGAAACGCTCAAATTAAACCCGCATGATTTATCTACATGGGGTGCGGTAATTCAGACGTTCCCAGCAGAACAGAGATTGGAACAACTCCAAAAACTAATGCTGAACTTTAAAAATAATCAAGATATCCCCGAATTTATTACAAGGCTAAATAAATCACAAGAGGAAATAGATTGGCTCAATCTCTCCCGTGACGTAATCGCAAGTATTGAAAAAGATACCCAACAAAAAGAGCCATTCAAAACAATCGTCCTAAGATATGCATGGATTGCAGAGGTCAGTTTCTACGTCAATACAAAACGGGAATTCGACGAAAAACCAGAATTATATGCAAATTTAGCCACTATCTATCAAAAATTACGGTTTGATGAACGTGCATTGACATGTTTCCCATTTGCAAGTAAATCGACAAACAAAACAACACAAATGAGAGTTATGTATTCGTGGGCTGAAATTTTGTATAAAAAACAACAGTATACCCAAGCAGAAGAAAAATTACAGTCCGCACTTCAAGTAGACCCAAATAACACTCAGGCACGTGCTTTACTTATACAAACATTAGCACAACAGAAGAAAATTGCGGAAGCAAAATTTGAATACCAATCGCTAAAACAATCTTTGCCACCAAACTCAAGCACGGTGAAAAGTTTGGAACAGTTTTTAGCACCTTTTTTGAATAAGCAAGAACAGTGAGGATTGACCTATGGAATTAAAACAAGATGCGTCAACATTAAAAGAAAACAATAATATCGAAATGATAATAAATACATTCCCAACATTATTTAGATTAGCATTACTAATGGCATTGGTAATACTTGTAGGGGTGTTGGCTGTTTCCACTTTTTATTTATCCTTCGGTCCTCCGATTGTCGAAAGATTGGTTGATAACGCAGGTGAGAATCTAATGAAATTTGCCCAATCTTTAGAACAAAGTAGAAATATGGAAGATGCGAAACGTATTTACGAACTTGCTACCAAATCAAGATTTGCAGGGGAATTTAACCGCACGTATGTATTCTATCGATTAGGATATATTTATTGGTCTGAACAGGAATATGAAAAAGCAGTGGAATGCTTAAAACAATCTGTTCAGTCTGAATATCCTCAGACAGGTGCTTATGGTCTGCTTATTGATTCCCTGCTACGACTAAATAAAGCACAGGAAGCCTTACCATTTGCAGAAGAATGGATTGAAAATGTAAAATCAAAGGAAATGCTTGCAGATGCACGATTTTATTTAGGGAAAGTTCATGACATGTTGAACCAGCCTGAAGAGGCAGAAGAGGCATGGATAAAAGGACATAAATTACTGCCTGGCAGTAAGTCCTCTTTCGAACTCGCTTTTTTTTATAAAAAGCAAGGCGACTGTAAAAATGCTTTATATTACGCGGAAGCATGCCTAAAATCAGGTTTGCTTCCAACCCGAGAACCTGCCATAAAAAAACTAATTGAACAATGTAAGGGTAAATAGATTTTGTTTACACACGTGGATAAAGTTATAATAAGATAATTGATAAATAGGATTTAATTTATTTGGAGGAAAAGAAAATGATACCTGAAACTGAAGAAATTTTATTGCCACTCTTAAAAACGCTTTCAGATGGTAAAGAATGGACTGCTGGTGAACTTGAGAATGAATTAGCAAATTATTTCGGTTTGACCGAAGAAGAAAAGAAAAGAACCTTCCCTGGTAAACGGCAAAAAGTATTTTACTTTCGGGTTTATTGGGCAACCACTTATCTAAAAATTGCTAAATTTGTAGATTCACAAAGAAGAAACAAAATAGGATATCGGTGGATTACAGAGAAAGGCAGAGAAATCCTTTCACAAAATCCTGAGAAAATGGATACAGCGTATTTAGTTGAACACTCCCCAGAATTTGCATATTGGAAAGAAAATGCAAAGAAATTGAAAATGCAAAAACGTAGGGGCATTCAGCCCGATGGTATACCTAAAAGGAAACCAAAAGAGACTATCATGAAAATCGTTAAAAAGTTTGTTGCGAAAACCGAAAAAGATCTTGGGGAAGCATTGGCTAATATTACCCCTACAATCTTTGGTAAATTGATTATTGATATTCTGAATAATATCGGCTATAAAGGTGTGTGCGAAGAGATTGGTAGAACCTCCGATAAAGAAGAAGTAGTTGTTGATGGTATTATCAAGCAAGGCGAAAATGAAATTGTTTATCTTCAGGCGAGATATGGAAGAAAACGCTTAATAGACAAAGGAGAAATTGAAAAATTTGCTAAAAGTATTAATGAAAAACAAGGGAAAGCAGGTGTATTTATTACTACCTCTTTTATCTCAAGAGAAGCCTGGAAATATGTAGATACAATAGAAAATCCTACTCTAATAGTTATCGATAGACAAAAACTTGTCGAAAACATGCTTAAATACAAGATTGGTATATCTGTTGAAGAAACCTACGAAATAATAAAAATGGATGCCAATTACTTTGCAGAACCGATATTTGCTATGTAATTGAGTACTGATTAATTTTGAAGATAAATTTAGGTCCGAAAAGAGCACGATTAAAGCTTTCCATAGTTAATTGAATAGAGGTTTCTTGTCGCACAGAAATTTCAAAACAGAACTCTGTTGTTTCTCCCCGTTTTAGTGATTTTCTTAACGGAATTCGTTGCTGTTCCTGTTCTGAACAAACCAGTAAGGCTACTTCGCCTTCTAAAAGCATGTGTTTTGACCCAGCTACCCATTCTGCCTCTCCTAAGTTAGTGCATATTACTCTTACCTTTATTTTATCGGCGTTATTTGTTATTTTAATTGTATCCCCTTTACAAATCAGTTTTACCTCCTTACCGTCCACCCACATAACAGAATCAAAAAAGGCATCTAAATATTTGGGGGGATTACTACTATTATAGGGAATATTTCCTACTGCTATTAGAGGACAGTTTTGTGAATTTTTACCTGTCCCTTCACTGATTAATTTCGGATTTTTCCCCTTATCAATCAATTGCCAGAATGTCTCTTTCACATCGTTATAAATACCAGCGACACCCATAGAGGTTTTATCACGGTCAATTTTTATTTCACAATCATGAGGGGTAAATTTTTGTTTACGAAAGATGTTTGCATGCTCCTTTATAACCAAAGTAGCAGGACGATATGTCCCGTCTGGATTAATAATCCCATAATCACTTTTCTCATTTACACGATACCCACCAGGATACCACCAGAAATAGACCCCATCAGATCCACTTTTGTATAACATGTTGTAAAAATCTGTGAAATAATCCGCCTGAAATTGTAATGCACGCTGAGTTTGTTCCTCATTTTTCCGATACACACTGTACCCTATTTCTGCCCAGAATAGGGGTATATCGGGATTACAATATGTGCCATATTTTACCTGAAACCAGCCAGGTTTGACCATCTCCCAGTTCCCAATTCTACCATAAGCTTCTGGCTCTAATATATCTACCGCCTGCGATAAGTAATACCAGTCATACGGAAGTGGATTTGCCCAATTATTGGTGGGGTTTGACCCTTCCGTCATACGAAAACTTACCGCATGATTCGTATCCACAGAACGGACTAATGTTCGTGCTCGATTGTAATATTCATATAATAAAGTATCCAGAAAACGGCGATATGCACATACCATAATACGCCATTCACCCTCTTTTGTCATCATCTCATCTTTGGGATTGGTAACATTGCCATTCTCATCTCGGGGAATAGGATATTTCCAGTCCTTCTCTGCATTTTCGATAGAGCCATACCGTTCAATAACCCATGCTACCCATTCCTTATCCCAACGTTTTCTGCCTTCGTGCCCCGGAAACATCGGTTCCCATGCTAAATCATAAGCAAATACCTCATCATGCTCTGGCAATCGATAATATTCTATCATCTCCTTTATTTTGTCCCACTCAAAATCAAATGGTGTGCCAGGCCGTAAAGACAAATTAACTTTCAAACCTAAACGGTCTGCCCGATACAACAAATCGAGGAGATTCTGGTCATTCATAACATCGTAGTACTGGAATACACTGATGGAATTCATCCCCATATCTGCAATCCGTTGCAAATCACGTTGAATAATCCATGGGTCATAAGCCTCAGCTCCCATCCAATATTCAAAATAACGCCACCACTCTACACCAATCCCCGATGAAGGCATGTAATTGACACCATGAGGACACCAACGTTTCCCGCGATAGATAAAATCACCATGTTTGACCTCGACAAACTCTTTTTTCGTTCGTGGTTTCCACCGATTTAACCCATGATATACATAATCTTTTTTCTCTCCATTTACAATAAGATAACATTCTACCTGAATATTGTCAGCCATAGTTCGTGGATAAGGAATACTCTCTACAACCCGATGTATTTCCTGTTTGCTCAATTGGATTGGTATAACATCTTCCCATAATAGTTTGCGGTTGCGATTTCGTAATAATAATTGGATACTTGCATTTGAATAATCTGTCTCCGTTGTCATAAGAACCGTAGCCCCCATCGGCAATTTCTGGTCTGGAAAAACAGTGTAATAAGAACATCCACCATCAATAAGAAAAATGCCCTCTCTTAATTTCTTTATCCATTGAGAAAAATATTCCATAAATTGTTTGTCCAGATACCATTCCGCGTCCTGAACGGCAAAACAGGCTTGAACAGAATTTTTATAAGGTTCATTATTGTATATCATCATCGCGGAGAGAGTTCCACGATAACTATTCCCTTTCCCCCAAGCATGTATTAACGGTATCCAACGCCATGAACGATGTTTATCAAATCCTCCACCACGAGGACGAGGATGAATTAATAAAAATTGTTTGGGAACAGGCATCGTCATTTCTTTTAGAGCTAACTCTGTATCTGTCGAAATGGAACAGACATCATTTGAAGTATAAAATTTATATTCTGGGTAGAACAGTTCTAATTTTGGGAGGTCTGTTGTTTGCAGTAGTATTTGATGTTCTGATGTCATCGGTGCTGTGCCTAATCCCGCAAACCAGAACTCATGCCTCCCACCAGCAATAGACGAATGGCTCATTGTCAAGCCAATACAAACGTTAATCGCATTTTGAGGATTAAACGATGTCCCAATACGTGAAGGAGACTCCCACAACTTAAACCTGTCCGATGTCAATGCATAAAACTGCCACTCTTCACTTAAAGGAACCGATGCAATCCATCTTGACCCATCTTTTTCACGCCATTCAATAGTGAGTTCATCTGTCGTTTTCGTCCCTTTAGCAAAGAAAACAGTAACCTGATGATTATTAGGGAATGGATTCTCCAGAGGTGGTGTCGCAAAAATATCCCAGCCTTTCATATCTATAATAGAAGCATGAAAGCCGTGGAAAGTTTGGTTCGGGATAATATCATTTAATGGCTGATATTCAAAAACAACAGGTGATTGCATGTTATTGCTTTCCCGTTGCCAATCTTTCACATTCCCTTCCGCAAAAGAAAACAAATGGGGAAGTAATGAGGAAAAATGTTCCTTAACAAATTGTATAGGTTTTACACAACGTTTGCCATCCCATATAAAATCATTATTCCAGAGTGGAGCACCTAATACAATTAAATCACCACCTCTCTTAATAAATTCCATAATGGTAGGAGCAGTTAAGGTAGGCAAAGAAAAACCAGGAATAATAACCAGCAAATCTGTATAACTTAAAATACCCTGATTAGCAATAAACATATCTATCCCTAAGCACTTCGCTTTGTATAACCCACTGTTGAAACGATTCATGATTTTATCAGCAACAGATGCCCACTCAGAACTATTGTCTACCATTAATATCAGAACCTTTGATATTGTCTCCGCATTATTTCGTGTTTCCTCTGCAAAAGAATAACTTCCCAAAAACATACCGAAACTAAACAAAAATAAAAAGGAAAAAATTTTTTTCATAGATTATCCTTCAAAACCAGATTATTTTGTATGAAGAAGTAGTATAATTATTTTAAGAAGATAAATAAAATTACGAAATGAGCTGATAATAAAATGGAAGTTCAGAAATGGAGAACATAAAAATAAATATGAGAAATAAAGTAAAATTTATAGTACTAATACTCCTTTTTGCACTACTACCCTTAAAACTGGTAGCACAGCAGAAAGTATCCTATCGTCTCGATATATATTTAGTTGGTGGAGGGACTGTATCTCCCCTGCCAGGAACATATTATTATCCCAAAGATACGATTGTTTTCCTCAGTGCCACTCCTAATGCGGACTGGGCTTTTGACCATTGGGAAGGAAACATTTCTGGCACAGACCTCTATACTCAGGTAACAATGGATGGACCTAAAGCAGTAACAGCAGTATTTGTGGAGCCAGATTGTCTATTGACAATCACCCATAGCGGAGACGCAGTAGGAACCACATTTCCATCCGCAGGGGTGTATGGGTTTGTGAATGGTCGGACCGTTGGCATCAGTGTCGCTACCACGGATGGTGTCTACTTTGGTGGGTGGTCGGGTGATGCTTACGGAAGTAGTGAGTTTATACTGGTTACTATGAATTCTAATAAGTATATTGATGCACGATTTACCAGCACAGGTCATATTTTAAATATGTATGTAGTTGGCGAAGGTGGCACTGTACCCAGTCCACTGGGAAATCCTCACCGTTATTCGAGTGATGTACTTGTGGATGTAGAATCCCAGCAAACGAACCCATTATGGCGACTCGACCACTGGGAAGGCGATATTGATGAGAATGACCCACGTAGCAATCCAATCTACAACCTGCCAATGGATCGTGACCGAAATATCACCGCAGTATTCATTCTAAAACCATATTACAACTTGACAATAGAAATTATAGGTGAAGGGAATGTTTCTCTTCGGGTTGGTTATGACACCCCAATTACCCTCACACCAGGTGTGTATATTTACAATTATCTTGAATGGTCATACATCCGTCTGGAAGCGATAGAAACTACTACGGGATGGAAATTTCTTCGTTGGCAGGGTGATTATGGAGATACATCGCCGACATACCCCAGATGTAGTTTTTCTATGGACCAGGACAGATATGTCCGTTGCCTCTTTACGGATAAAACTCAAGTGCCAGATGTCGTCGGTAGTACCCAGTCAGAGGCTACCTCCGCTATCACGAACGCATGGCTAAATGTAGGCGATATTAATCAAGTTTGTAATGATGAATACCCATCGGGATATGTCTTTGACCAAAACCCCTCCGCAGGAACTACAGTAGAGATTAACACAACGGTATCACTTTGGATATCTACAGGTCCATGTCCAGTACCTGTCCCAGATGTTACAGGAAAAACTCAAACAGAGGCGGAATCTGAACTTAATGCAGTAGGACTAATGTTAGGAAATGTATCAGAACAGTGTAGCAATGAAGTGGAACAAGACATAATCATTAGCCAAAACCCACTCCCCGAAGAATTAGTCCCCCCAGGTAGTAGAGTGGATATTGTGATTTCCTCCGGTCCCTGTCCAGTAGCGGTACCAAATATACTATGGCAACTCCGTCCAGATGCAGAAGATATGATATTAAACGCTGGATTGATAGTGGGTATAGTAACTGAACAATGTGATGACACCATCCCAGCGGGAAGAGTAATGAATCAATACCCAACCGCAGGGATACAGGTTCCACCTGGCACCCCAGTTAACGTTACTGTTTCTTCTGGCCCATGTCTAATAAATGTGCCCAATGTCGTCCAATATTCACGGACATTAGCAGAGAATATACTTACCTCAGCAGGGCTAACTGTTGGCGATGTAAGTTTGCAATGTAGTAATACCATTCGAACTGGACTTATAATAAGCCAATCACCCTCAGCAGGGACAAAAGTGCCCCCAGACAGTGCGGTGAATCTCACAATCTCCTCCGGACCTTGTATAGAAGGCTCACCCGAAGGAACACCTGATGGTGAAGGAGTTACAGAAGGAGAAGGCATACAGGAAGGGGAAGGAATAATTGAAGGCACCATTGAAGGGGAAGGGATATCAGAAGGGGAAGGAATAATCGAGGGATCTCCCGAAGGTGAAGGGACAAGTGAAGGCATACAGGAAGGGGAAGGAATAATTGAAGGCACCTCAGAAGGAGAAGGCACGGTCGAAGGTGAGGGAATTACAGAAGGGTCGGCAGAAGCAGAAGGTGCTCAAGA
>JAIWNQ010000116.1 GCA_020216745.1 Candidatus Hydrogenedens sp. | reverse complement strand
GTTAAATTCTTTTACATAATTTCAGATGCCCAAATTGGTCCAGCAAGAGAAGGCGGGTCACTTACAAGAAAAACAGTTGCTCCACAACACATGATGCATGTCCAACCTGCACCTCAAGAACAACTTCTCGAAGGTGTTGAATCCCCAGCCCCTACAAATAACAAATCAAATGAAGAACAGAAATAAAGGGATGTTATTTTTTAACACTTTTTTTAAGTGCCTGGTCTATATCCTTTATGAGGTCTTCTGGTTCTTCAATTCCAACTGCTAAACGGAATAATGTATCTGTTATACCTAAAGAATATCTTTCTTTGCGTGAATAGTCATAATAACTCACAAGTGCAGGATGAGTGATTAATGTTTCAACACCTCCTAAGCTTGGGGCAATATAGCACAACTGCAAGGAATCAAGAAATTTTTTGGCAGTATTCAAGTTCCCTTTAATGTCGAACGTAACAACGCCACCAAAGCCTTTCATTTGTGCTTTGGCAATATGATGATGTGGGTGGCTTTCTAAACCAGGATAATAAACCTTCTTTATTTGTGGATGCTTCTCTAAAAAGCGAGCAATTGCCATAGCAGTTTGGTTTTGTCTTTCTATTCGTAGAGGAAATGTTTTCAAACCCCTTAAAAGGAGATAACAGCAGTGTGGGTCAATAACCCCCCCCATTGCTTTATGAAGTCTTCTAACTTCTTCCACTAATTCACTTCTTCCTAAAACAGCACCAGCTAAAATATCATTATGACCACCTAAATATTTTGTACAGCTATGAAGAACCAAATCTACCCCGAATTCGAGTGGCTTTTGATTGTATGGGGTGCTAAATGTTGAATCAATTAGAGTTAATACTCGATGCTTCTTCGCAATAGCATATAATTTTTCAAGGTCAAAAATATTTAAATAGGGATTAGTTGGTGATTCTGAGAAAATAAATTTAGTGTTCGGTTTCACAGCATTATCTAATGCATCGTAATCACCAAAAGGTACAATAGTACATTCAACTCCAAACCGTTGTAAATAAGAACTACAAAATTCAAGTGTTTTTTTATAGGCGTCATCGGTGATTACAATATGGTCATTACTATGAACCAAAGCGAGAATGGTAGTAGTGATTGCACTCATTCCTGACCCAAAAACAATACAATCCTCTGCCCCTTCAAGTGCTGCCAATCTCCGTTCAGCCACTAATTCAGTGGGGTTACCATATCTGCCATACTCAAAACGTGCCTTTCCATGTTTTGTATAATCCTCAATTTCCTTTGAATTTTTAAATACATACGTGCTGGTTTGGACTATAGGTGTTGTAACAGAATCGGCATATCTACTACGGTCTTCACCGGCATGAACTGCCTGTGTAGAGATACCACTATCTTTTAATAAAAAAGAAGATTCCTTTTGAGATAATGTTTGTTTTATTTTCTTCATAAGAAATGCTACTCCAAAGAATAATGTTAACGTTATGAAAGAAAATGAATATTTATTTTAAAACAAAAGCCCTCTCATAATAAAAAGAGATGATAATCTTTAAATACAAATATTACTTGGTTGCAAGTATTTTCTTCAAAATCCTCAATGCTTTTGCACTATCTTTTGTGTTGTCAAAAGCAAGCCATATTACACAATTTTTGCTAATAGCAGAGGCGGAAATTCCCCTGATATTAATACCTGCTGAACCAAGTTCATTTAAGATTGCTAATCCAAGACCCGCTTTGTCTGGACCAATTATTTTTAATGCTGAAATTTCTTTATTTTTAGAAAAACCAGATGACTTCGCTTTTTTAATCAACTGAGCACCTTCCAATGGACTTAGGAAAACGACACCTTTGCCTTTGGTGGTTCGACGAGCAAGTAAAAAGTCTAAATTGGCTCCAAGTTCAACAAGAGGAACAAGTGCAGAACGTAAACCTCCTGGCTGGTCAGGTATCTCTGCTGACCATACATCCACTTTTTTTATTTCATAACCCATAATCAATACCTTTCTGTTGAATAGTTATATAACTTATAATAAAGTAACATTAGATTAATGCAATTTACAACTTAAAACCTTAAAATTTGATTTTTTTTATGATATGAATGAAAAACCGTTTCATATAATGGCAAAACCTGTGGGCCCATCATGTAATTTAATGTGCAAATATTGCTTTTATTATGAAAAGAAAAAAGTATTAAATAACTATAAAATAATGTCTGATGAAGTATTAGAAACATATGTTAGAGAATACATCACAGCTAACCCAGCAAATGAAATTGTTTTCGGATGGCAAGGAGGTGAACCAACGTTAGCTGGAATAGATTTTTTTGAAAAAGTTTTGAACTTTCAAAAAAAATATAAAAACTCAAAACAAATATTGAATACATTACAAACAAATGGGATATTGTTAAATGAGGAATGGGCAGATTTTTTAAGAGAAAATGGTTTTTTAGTTGGTATTTCTATTGATGGTCCTAAGTCGATTCATGATAAATTTAGAACTAATAATAGGGTAGAGGGAACCCTCGAAAAAGTTTACAAATCTGTCCAATTACTAAAAGAAAAAGGGGTAGAATTTAATACATTAACATGTGTACATCGCCATAATTGGATGAAGGGTAAGGAGATTTATCATTTTCTCAAATATATTGGTAGTCAATTCATGCAGTTTATTCCTATTATAGAAAGGAGAGGAAAAAGCCGTTCTGATGGACTTGAACTGGTCTGTCCTGATGATGAAGATGCTGAAATTACTGAATGGACATTATTACCAGAACAATGGGGGTATTTCCTAAATTCTATTTTTGATGAATGGATAAAAAATGATGTGGGTACTATTTTTGTTCAATTATTTGATATGACACTTGCTGGGTGGATGGGATTAGAACCTCCGTTGTGTGTTCACACCAAACAATGTGGGAATGCGATGATCTTAGAAGCAGATGGCTCTGTATATTCATGTGACCATTTTGTTTACCCTGAATATTATTTGGGAAATATAAAGGAAAAATCGCTTGTAGAAATCGTCAATTCTAATTTTCAAAAGGAATTTGGGAAGAAAAAACTATTACTGACGAATAAATGTAAGTCCTGTAAGTACCTTTTCGCTTGTAATGGTGGATGCATTAAGCATCGTTTTGTAAGCATTCAGAATGAACAACAAAAACAGAATTATCTATGTCATGGTTATTTCATGTTTTTTCAACATACTGAACAATATATGAAACTTATGGCACAACAATTGAGAAATGGATTGCCTCCTGCGAATGTTATGGATGAAATCAAACGGAAACAAAATATGTATAAAAACGTAGATACAGACCCTAACGCACCATGTCCATGTGGAAGTGGTAAAAAATATAAAAAATGTTGCGGGAGTATTAGTTAAAATTAAAAGGAATTATTCATTCATTTAAGGATTTATCTTTAGAAACAAGTTCATTCCATCGATTATTGATCTGTTCTTGGAGTTCCTCATACACTTCAGAAGTAATATGAGAGAATCTATTTTGGGTTTCCAAGTACTCAGTTATTGGTTTTAATTTGCCTCCTTTTGCTAATCTTCGACTTCTCCCTGTAAGTCTAAAAACACCATGTTCAATTTCGTATAGAACGACAGCACCTGTTTCAACTGCAAGTTGACCAATTGTAACGGTATCTTTCGGGTCATATTGCCAACCTGAAGGACAGGGAACGCAAAGATGAATATAGCGTAAACCCTCAATATCCCTTGCTTTCTTAACCTTATCATATAAGTCTGTCGGGTAAGATACGCAAGCGGTAGCCACGTAAGGAATATTATGTGCTTCCATAACTTTACCCATATCCTTAGGAGTGTGTATCTTCCCTTGTACAGGTGTTGTAGTTGTTTTTACTCCTTTGGGCGTTGCACCAGAACGTTGAGTGCCAGTATTCATATATGCCTCATTATCATAACAAATAAATAGGAAATTAGCATTTCGTTCTGCTGCACCACTTAGCGCCTGAATTCCTATATCAACAGTTCCACCATCTCCTGCCATTGCCAGAACAGTAATATCTTCTTTTTTTAGAACTTTTAACGCAGAAACAACACCAGATGCCATTGCTGCTGTACCTGGAAATACCGAATTTATCCACGGGACTCGTATAGAAGATACTGGATACATGCCTCCTAATACTGTCAAACAGGACGCAGGAACAACCATAACACACTTTCCGTCCAGTGCTTTCAGAATATATCTTAATCCAATTCCTAACCCACAACCTGCACATGAACGGTTTCCAGGTAGCATATATTCTTCTGAAGGTATTTCAAGTATTGTCGTCATATATATTTACTTCCTTTAATATTTACAATTTATCCATTGAGATTCATATAGCATGTCTGGAGTTATCTTATCCGATATACATTTATTCCAGCAATCGTACATAGTTTCAGCAATCTCGTAAGGTTTTACATCACGACCACCTAATCCAGCAATAAAACTGATAACTTTGGTCAGAGTTCCAGATTCATAAAGTGCAGACTTCAAATCCACACAAATAGGTCCTTGATAACCATAACTTAAACTTTTGTCAATGGTAACGATAAGTTTCCTGTTGCTCAACAAAGGTGTTAGTTTTTGATTAGGGAAAGGTCTATATGCTCTAAGTATTAAAAGACCAGCAGGGATATTAATTTCTCTTAACATATCGACTGCAAGCATGCTCATTTCGCCAATACTTCCCGCACAGACTATAGCAAGTTCAGCATCTTCTATTTTATAAGTTGTAAATAATCTTCCTGCGCTACGTCCAAACTCCCTCTCATATTCTATATCTACTTCCTCAATAACATCTAAACTATCCCGCAATGCTTTATGATGCAAATACTTATGTTCCATATATCCATGACATAACACCCCATCAGCATTAACTCTTGGTTCTGCTAAAGTGACAGGGTTGATATTCACGGGTTTTTCTAAATCGATGGGAGTATGAGGTACATAAGGGGGTAAAAATTTCTTTACTTTTGTTCCATCAGGAACTTCTAATGGCATAACTGTGTGAGATAGAATATATCCATCATAGCATACCATTACGGGTAAATATACCTTTTCTGCAATACGAAAAGCCTGAATAACAGTATCAATAATTTCTTGATTATTCTTGCAAAATAATTGTATCCAGCCTGCATCCCTTTGTGACATGGAATCTTGTTGGTCATTTAATACACTCCATGGAGCTGCCATAGCTCTATTTACACAAGCCATAACAATTGGTAAACGGGAACCAGAAGCCCAATGAAGTTGTTCACACATATAGGCAAGTCCATTAGCACTGGTTGCAGTAAAAACACGTGCACCTGCAATGGATGCACCAATACATACCCCCATAGCACTATGTTCACTTTCAACGGGAACGAATTCGGCTTCTAATTCACCTTGTTCAACAAACTTTGCTAATTCCTCAACAACTGGTGATTGCGGTGTGATTGGATATGCGGCAATTACCTGGACACCCGATAGAAATGCTCCTATTGCCGCAGATTGGTTCCCTGTTAATACATGTATACCAGGGGGATACGATTTGGGATTGGTACTTTTTCGTTTTGTTGTTTCTTTTACTTCATTTGTTATGCTCATATTCAGTTTCCATCTGTATAGCATCTGCAGGACAAATTTGGGCACATATACCACAACCTTTACAATACGTGAGGTCAATAGGTCCTCCTGGTTTTCGTTCTATTGCACCTTCAGGACAAAAAGCCCAACATTGAAAGCATATTTCTTTGTTTGCTTTTACTGCAAGGCATCTATCCCTATTTAATACTGGACGTTGGGTTCTCCACTCTCCTGTTGTGCCTGCTTCACCTTTGGCAGGAGATGAACCTGAGATGATATGTCCACAATCACGTGTTCTCATAATTGAACAACTCCTTTTATTTTATACTATCTTTTCAACGTTACATTGTTTAAAAACATTAGAAATGGCATCAAAATTCTTTGCAACCGCTCTGGAAGAAAAAAATTGCTCCAAAGCACTGTGTATATTTGACATATCTATTTTCGGCAATGCATGTAAAACCGCCCCTAAAATGGGAGTATTGACTAAAGGAATACCAGCGTAGACCAAGCCTATTTCTTCGGCAATCTTGGTTGCATTAACCATAACAATATTATAATTTGCAAAATTACTTTTTTCTTCAAAAAAAGGTGTATTTAATATTAACCACCCCTTTTCTTTAAGTCCCTGTGTAACATTAATTGATTTAAGTAAAGTATTATCTAAAACGACAACAATATCAGGATTTGTTATTTGACTAAAATCATGGATAGTGTGTTCACTTAGTTTTGTAGTCGCAATAACAGGAGCACCCCTTCGTTCTGCCCCAAAAAACGGTGCTGATGTAACACCTTTATAACCAGCAAGATAACCCGCAACTGCAAGTATTTTTGCCGCTGTAACTGCCCCTTGACCACCCCTACCATGCCAACGAATCTGTATTAGATTATCACTATTATAATTCCGAAAAAAATCAATAACGTCTTTTTTTTCAACCATTAAATAAAACCTATTTCTTATTACTATATTAAGTTTATATCAAAATTATTTAAATAAAGAATTTAACATTAATCATAATGTGTTTGCAAAAAGACCATCGAGTTATAGTCCCTAATGAACGTAATAACTAAATGAAATTAATAATGTCGAAATAGAAAACAGGGTTGCTCTTTATAAAATGAATTATTATTATAAAATTGGTCTACTTGTTGTACTGCCCAATTAAGTAAATCTTCTTCTTTTAGTGTCTTGTTCATCTGATACCATACTATTCTTTTATCAGCACGAAACCATGTTAATTGCTTTTTAGCATATCTGCGATGATGTTGTTTGGTATGTTCAACAGCTTCTTTTAAGTTTTGTTCTCCTTTTAAATAATTAACAATCTCACGATAACCCAAAGCTTTCAATCGATATATATCATGTTCATATCCTTCATTGAGTAATTGTTCAACTTCTTGAATCCAACCCTCTTTTATCATTTTTTCAACCCGATGATTAATCCTCTCATATAACAATTCCCTTTCCCACTGGATAGCAAGTTGCAAAACGTATAATGGTTTAGCCTTTTCAAAATGTTTCCTATGCCACTCTGAAAAAGGGATGCCCGTAAGTTCGTAAACCTCTAAAGCACGAATAACTCGAACAATGTCATTGGGACTGGTTAATCTTGTTGCATAAGTAGGGTCTACCCCTTTTAATTTATTAAATAATGCCTCAGCTCCTTTGTATAATAATTCTTCTCTAATTTTTTTTCGTATCTTCTCAGAGCGACCAGGTCCTTCAAATAAACCATCAATTAGTGCAGATAAATAAAGACCCGATCCCCCTACTACTATAGGGATTTTACCTTCTCCTTTCAATCTAATAATTTCTTTCCGAGCCAGTTGTTGAAAAATACCAGCATTCATTTCATAATTAGGAGGAACAAAGGCAATAAAGTGATGTGGAATTTTATTTCGGATTTCTATTGGGGGAACAGCGGTTCCTATTTCCATCCCTTTATAGAATTGCATAGAGTCGGCAGATATTATTTCAGTATTTAATTCTTCCGCTAATCTTACAGCAAAGTCTGTTTTACCTGATGCTGTAGGACCCACAATAGCAATAGCATCCATCAGGTCCTTCTCCGAAAACTTTTTTCCATTTGTTGGATTGTTAACTCAATCAAAATAGGTCTCCCATGTGGGCAGGTATAGGGTGGTTTTAAAGATTTAAATCCCTGAATTAATGCAACTCGCTCCATAGGCTCTAATTTATCACCCGCTTTAATGGATTTTTTACATGCCTTCGTAGCTATACTCAGTAAGGATTCAAAATAGTTTTCACTCTCAAACAAGTCTCCTTGAACAAGTTCTTCTAAAATAGAAAAAATTACATCCTTTATCTTCTCTTCATCATATAAATAACAAATTGCAGATATTTGGAAAGCATTGTCACCAAACAACTCAGCCTCGATACCGATTTTTTCAAAAATTCCTAGGTTTTCTTCAAATACTTTTGTATAGTTGGTAGGAACTTCTATAATGATAGGTATGGCAAGTCTTTGTAAAGCGAGATTTTTATCTTGTAGTTCATGCTTTAATTGTTCAAAGTTTAATCGTTCATGAAGTGCATGTTGGTCTATTATGAGAAGTCGTTCCTCTTCTGGTAGAACAAGATAAGAATCAAAAATCTGTAGTGGAACTTCTTCGCCAGGCTGGTAATGTGTAAATAAGGGGTAAGGATAAAGTTGTTCATTCTTTTTATCCTCTATCCCAGTCTCTATTGGAAGTGAAGAAGATTCCTTTGTTGTGGATGAACTTCCTGATTTTTCGGGTACATCAAGATGTTGTTTTCTTAAGGTATCAGGTTCTTTATCGGTAGTTGACATGAAAGATATTTTTGTTGATGTTTGTTCAATCTCTTTTTTAATATTTATCTGTTCAAATAAAGGCGTATTAATATCTATTTGTTCTTTTTCGATATTATCTAAATATTTATCGCTATGTATCTGTTTGTAATCGTATTTATCTGTTTTTTGTTCTGACCTTACTGCACTGATATTAGATAAATTTGTTCGTAAAATTGATGTAATTAGTTTTGATATTACTCTTTCTTCTCTAAATTTTACTTCTTTTTTTGTAGGATGGATATTAACATCGACAAATGATGGAGGTATTGTAATGAAGAGAATAGCTACTGGGTATCTACCTACCATAAGTAAACCCCTATATGCCTCTTCTAAACTATATTGTAACATTCGATTATAAACAGGTCTTTGATTTACAAAAAATAACTGATGAGAACGATGAGACCTTGTTAGAGAAGGAAGACCAATGAATCCAGAAACTGAGACTTGAATATTTTCATCATCGCTAACCGAAACATTTTGTACTTCTGGTTTTATCGGAATCATTTCCGTCAATGTGCTATTTCCCCAAAAAATTGAAAGTCTGTTTTGAACATCTAATTCTGGCGGAATATCAAAGAGAACCTTTTCATTATGGATTAGTTTAAAACCAATATTTTTATGTGCTAATGCATATTTTTGAATGACATCAATGCAATGACTTAACTCTGTAGTGAATCCTTTTAAAAATTTTAATCTTACGGGAGTATTAAAAAAGAGACGATTTACTGTAATTTTAGTACCAACAGGACATCCAACAGAAGAAACTGATTTTAAGATACCCCCATGAATAACAATTTGAGTTCCAGTTTCGTCCTGTGCCCTCCTTGTGATAAGAGCAAATTGTGACACAGCAGAAATACTGCTAAGTGCTTCGCCTCGGAATCCAAAGGTTGATATTCTTTCAAGATCCTTTTCAGTTTTTATCTTGCTTGTTGCATGACGTTCAATAGCGAGCAAAGCGTTTTGTTCCGACATCCCAATACCATCATCTATAACCTCAATTAAACGCAGACCAGAGGCTGTTAAACGAACTACAATCCTTTTTGCTTTTGCGTCAATACTATTTTCGACCAACTCTTTTACTACCGATGCAGGCCGTTCTACAACTTCACCAGCGGCAATTTTGTTAGTAATGTCCTCAGGCAATATTCGTATTTTAGGTTCTTCCATAAATTACTGAACCTTTAATAATAAAATATGAAACGGGGTTAAAATAACTTAGTTATATTTTACAAAAAAAACGGTAAATGAAAATATTATTTCTTCTTTTTTTGTTTTTGTGAAGTTGTTACCGCAGACGTTTGTTGAATTTTGTGGTAGGTTCTAATACCCCAAAAGAGAATAACACCTAATAATATTTCAAAAAAACAAAATACTTGTTGGTCACTAAAAATTCCAAGCCCTAATTCTGTTGGGTTATGGTCTCCTCGAAAGAATTCATTTATAAAACGCATAAGTCCGTGTAGAAAAAAATATACGGGGATTGTAAATCCTGTAAATGGATTCCATGCTTCGCGAAGATAAATCAACAGTAAACATAAAAAAACAAGTCCAAAAAATGCATATAATTGAGTTGGATGTACAGGTAATGACCAACCATTATTTCCTG
>JAIWNQ010000115.1 GCA_020216745.1 Candidatus Hydrogenedens sp. | reverse complement strand
GGTAAGACTGAAATACAGGAGACCCATTTGGAAAAGAAATAGCACAGGGAAGATTCGAAGGTTTACCATAACAGCAACCGTTAAAAAAACAACCAATTCTACCGATACCCTGACCTAAAGCTAAATAAGGTACTGCACAATCTGAGATGAGAAGAAATGATATTTTGCGTCGTCGCATTGCCCAAATAACATATGCAAAAGCAAAAGGCAATGCCCCTTGAAATACAAGTCCACCTTGCCAGATTGCAATCCAACCTATGGGGTCAGTCCATGAATATTCATACGGGAACATAAGGATATGAAAAAAACGTGAACCCAATATTCCAGCTAAAAGTGTAAATATTGCCTCATTCTGAACAACTTCAGGATTTATCCCTCGTTTTTGTGCATCTCTCTGTGTGAGATATAAGGAAAGTAAAAATGCAATTGCAATAAACAGCCCATAACTATGGATTTTAAACCATCCAATTTCTAAAATTGTAGGATACATAGGTTTTATATTTCATAGATTAGTATGTTGTGTCCTGTTGTTTTTCATACTCACTTTGACATTGAATGCAATATCTTGCATGTGGGATAGCTTCTAATCTCTTTCGCGGAATTGGTTTCTTACACATTTCACAAATTCCAAATGAACCACTCTTTATTCGTTCTATCGCCTCATCAATTTCCTGAATAATTTGGGATTCCTCACTTGCTAAAGATAAAGCGACTTGAATATCAAAAGCATCTGTCCCTGTTTCTGCATAGTCAGATATATCTTCACCTATTCCAGAATTATGCTCTGCTAAATTCGAGGTGTCTAAATTCATAAGGTTTCCGATTATTTTCTTTCTTTCTTCTACTAATAAAGATTCAAAATATTTATAATCTTTTTTGGAAATTTCTTTATTTATAGTAGCCTTTTTTTTCATGAATAGATTCTCCTTTTCTATAATTTTGAAATAATAGTTATGACTGTAATTTATTTTTTAATGCAGCCAATTGTTCTGCTAATTGGGTATTTACGAGTTGGTCTTCACGTGATGGAGTTGTTTTCTTTACATCTCGTTCACTATCTGTTCTTGGTGGTTTAGATGGCTTACGGAATTTTTCACTTCTTTGTTTATCCGTTTCCGAACTATATTTTTGTGATGTATCTGATATAGGTTGTCCTTCAATTGATTCTTTTTTCCCTCTTTCTTTTGAAAATTCTTTCTTCTTTTCAGGCCGTTCTGGAAAATAAGGGATTAAATTTACTTTATGATTATCAAAGTCAATCGATTCTATATTTACTTTTAGGAAATCGCCAATGCGTTTGGAAAAAAGTTTTCGTTTGACAACACGATTAATAGATGGATTGTTTCGTAAATGTATAACAGCATCAATTTGAATTCCGATATCCACAACAACAATGTTACTCAATATCTTTTTTATAATTCCCTCTGTCTGCATACCAACCTTCAAATCAGATACCTTATATATACCCTCCATATATCTTGGAAATACAAAATTACCTCTGGGGTCATGCCCTGGGCTTTTAAGTTCTTTCATAATAATTTTGATGGCATGTTTCCCTAATACTTTCTTTTCTTCTAAAAGTTTGACCAAGGCTTTAAGATTTTTAAAAGAACGAAACAGATTCGGTATCTCTATATTTAACTCTTTGGCACATGTCTCTATCGCTTCATACCACTGGGGATGAATACGTGTTTTGTCCAATGGATTATCTCCATCTTTAATATATAGGAAACCTGCACATTGATTATAAGTATGTTCATTTATTCCGTTAACATCGAGAAGTTCTTTCCGATTCTTAAATCCCCCCTTTGAATTTCGTGATTCAATTATATTTTGGGCTATCTCTGCTCTAATTCCTGCTATATGTTTTAATTCGTTAACATCTGCCTGATTTAAGTCAACACCAATCATGTTCATGCAATGGTCTATGACCTGGTTTGTAACAGAATTGAAACGTCTTTCATTAATTTCTTTATGAAGTATTCCTTCTGGAAGGTTTGCATAAGGAAGTCTAATCAACTCTTTTAGTGGTGAATTGAAATATCTCGCAAGATAATAGGATTCCCGTATTTTCTCACTGTAATTTGGAAACTCTGATTCGCCAAATTTAGAACGTGCGAAACTACGAGCATATCGTTGTTCATATGTAACAAAGCGGACTCTCGGATTTGTGTAATGGGAGGTTAATTCTCCAACAAACTGGAATGCATCATCAACACCAGCACCATTACCGATAACAATATGACGTATTCTATAGCGGTCTATAAAATTACGAATAATTTCTTTGGCTTGTTCAACTTCATTCCGTGGAGGCATTGGGAAAATATGAACACCTTCTAATAGATGCCCATCTTTATCAACAACACAAACTGCCCATTCTTCTTCAATGCCAGGAACTAATGAAAGCATAACCTCTAAATTGGCAGGAGGAAACATCAATATATTTTTCAAATCATCACGCATTTCATTGACAAACTGATGCTCGATATCCTCTTTTAACTCCATAAATACACGATTTTCACATACGGTTTTTAACTGTTTTCGATACGCATCCTGTACACTTAATTGAATATAAGGTTCAAAAATACTTCCTCTTTCTTTAACATACACTTTGAGTAATTCTTCAATTGCCTCATTTTCATCAATCTCAATACTAAGTTTTAAGAATCCTAACCTCATGCCCCTGAGTATTTGAAGGAATCTTACAGAACTTATTTTACGTATAGGTTCCGAATGGTTATAGAATTGTTCAAACTGGGTCTTTTGATTTTGTGCAGTTTTGGTAGATGTTGATACTAAAATGCCTTTTTTCCAGAAAAGGTCCTTAATTATTTTCCTCGCTTGGTAATCTTGTTCAATACGTTCTGATAGAATCGTAATTGCACCTAAAAGGGCTTCTTCTGGAGTACTTACCATTTTAGAAGGGTTAACAAACGACTCTGCAGTTACTTCAAGGGGTTGAGTTATAGGTAATTGTTGCCATATAAAATCGGCGAGTTCTTGTAAGCCTTGCTGTATAGGCTTTTGTGAACGACCTTTACTTTTCTTCTTTAATGGTAGTAATAAATCATCAAGAAGAGCAGAATCTGCTGTTTTGTCTATAAGCGACTTCAACTCGTCTGTTAGAAAGCCATTTTTTTGTAGTTGGCTTATTGTTACTGCCTTTTTATTTTCAAGGTCAACAAATTTTTTGTACTTATCTACAATGTGAACGAGAAAGTTCCAATTATCAATACCAATTTCGTCTCTACGGTAATGATAAATATACTCAAGGTGATACCCTTGATTTATAAGGTTTATTAAGGACTCAATTTTTTCTCTGTTAAAATTAATTCGTTCAGTAAATCTTTGAATTTGTTCCTGTGTTAACATATCCTCTTACACCTCTTAAAAAATTTTATTATCTAATTCTTTAATTTTTTAGGTTAAAAGTTAAAGAAATATTTCAAAATAAGATATATATCCTACCAATCATGACATATAAATCTCAAAACAAATATCACTTCCTTGATGTATAAAATTGAGGTAAACAATCTTATTTTCTTCATCATAACGGCTTTCAAACTCCAAAGGCTCCTTTGTCTTTATCGATGTAGGGACTTTGTCAGAATAAATAAGGACTTTTCCAGGAATGTTTTTCGCCCCTCTTATGGTAAAACGAATGGAATCCTTGTTAATGATTTTCTCTCGTATGCGTCCTGCGGACAGTAATATATCAGGTCGTTGAAGTCTTTTTAGAGCATAGTTTAGGTCATATAAAAGTGCCCTTTGGTTCGGAGATAAAGTAATATCTTTTTCTACTCTTAAGGCTGGATTAAAAAGATTAATAAACGTGCCATTGACAGTGTATGAAGATGTTATTAAAGATTCGTCTTGAACAGAGCATATATGATATAGACCCCGTCTTAAATGCATATAGTTTTTATATTCTATCTCCATATTTAAGAGACTTGCCATATCCTTAACCCAATTAAGTATTATTTCACATCCACTTTTTTCACGACTTAACAGTGTTGGACTTTCACGAATCCACCATAAATATCCCTTTCCTATAGTTATAGGTTTTTTCATCGTTTCATTATCAATTCCACATATTTTTATTAGATGGTCAATAGGTGACTGAAATCCTTCAGATTTCCACCACATATTTAAATCATTATAGGGGTCAGATTTATCATCTATAATAAGTAAACCACCACCGTTGTATATCCAATCCTTTATTTTACTATGGTATTCTTTATTTAATGGTTTTTGTCCTTCATAGGTTAAGATGAGTAATTTTATATCTTCAAGAGGATTATATGTAATTAGGTGTTCCATTTGAACAATTTTTACAGGAATACCGTTTTTTATTAATGGAGTTGTAATTCCAAAAAAGTTATTCAATTGAGGATTGCTCGGATTAGGCTCGGCTCGTTGGAACATTAATGTGTCAGATACCATTACGCCAATAGGATAATTCTTGGAAACCCACTCAATATCTGATTGTTTCATGTCATTTAATGCAGTAATAACTGCCAATAACTCGGAACCATATTCAGGAATAATATTTATTTTTGTTTCTTTGTCTTCCTTAGATTTGGAATATTTTCCCATAAATATTCTCTCAGGCCATGGCATAACCTCAAAAGTAGATACTTCTGGAAAGAATAATGAAGCTAAAACAGTACTTTCATAATTAAAACGGTAATCATCCCAGTCGTAATTTGGATTATCCTCAATAGGGTCTGCAAGGAAAATTAGATGTTTCTTAGCAGGTAATACCATGCCGACCATTTGTGCATATTCCAAATATGCCGTTTCAAAAGTTCTCTCTTTCGTTACTCCTTGATAATAATGTCTTGTTCTGGCAGTGCCTGTCCAGACCTGTGCAATAATTCCATCACAATTATCCATACTGGTTAGCATAGATTCTGGACTAACAATTCTCCATTGTGCATAATTGATTAATGAATGTGTTGGAACATAACAACCTAAATCGAAGTTATGTTCTTTTGAATAACGTTTTGCAAATTGGAAAACCTCAGTTAGAGCATTAGAATAAAGTTTGTATTTGAGAAGACTTGCTTTGTATTGAGTATCAATAGATTCATTTGGTGGTTTCCATGGTTCACCATAATGTTTTTCCCAAAGATTTTTAAATGCATCACTCCATCCTGTAACTGCCCAAAACTCGGGTTCCTCAAGATAAATGCTTTCAACTTTGTAATTGAGTGGTGGAACCAATACCTGTTTTATATATTCTACATAATTATCTGTTGGAACGTTATAGCCTACCGTTTTGCTATTCCCATGCATCCATATCTTACCTGTTTTATCTGTTTGAATCTCCTCTTTTTTAAGCCCCCGGTCTGTGAGATAGTAACTTCCGTAATTTCCCCATGAAATACCTGTCATATATGCAATTCTATAACCTTCACGTTTCCAACTTTCTATTCTCTCTCCTAAATTCTCTGATGTTCCATATACAATAGCCACGTCAGAACCAATATCAGTCATTGGATTAAAACTTTGTGAAGTCTGAAAACATGTCCGAAAATCATAATATTTATTTGTTTGTGAATTTGGATTTATTACATCGTGTTGAGTTAATAGAAAAGATGTAAAACATAAAAAGATTAACATAAATTTTCCTTTTTATATAAATTTTTATTTAATATATATGATTATGAACTAAAAAGGAAAAAACAAATTTTATGATTCGTATTAGAACACTTGTATTTATAATCTTGCTGATTCAGTTGTTGGTGGTTATTATTGCCTTTTTTGAGAAGTGGCAAAGTGACATAAAAATACTACATAAAGAAAACATAGATATATATGTTACAAGTAATTATAAAATGGCAGAGGTTTATGTTAATAAAGCGAATGATACAATTTGTTCTATTATCGAAATGATACAGTCGACACTTGAAAAAAAGAGTTTAACCACAACAGATAGAGTATTACTTAACCTTTTTTTTATTCCTATATTAAATAAAAATAAATTTATAAAAAAAATAGAAGTAGTTCTACCAAATAAATATGAATATCAAATCATAAATACAACATCTGGATGGCAAACAATATCACAAACCTCAGGTGAAAAAGGATTTGTTCGAAAAAAAGCAGAATGGACAGAAGATGGCATGCAAATGTTGGAAGAGGTAAGTGAAGAAGTGTCTGCTGAACAATCTATGACAAACACAGAGTGGTATAAAGAAGCAGTTTCATTGTGTCTGCAACAACATAATAAGAATAGGAAAGGTATACCAAAAATATGGATTACAAAACCAGAGGTGAACGAAAATGGAAATGCATACCGTTCTTTTATCGCATTGGCAGTTGGATATGAAGATGCACCATTTTCTGTAGTTTCTTTAGAAATGGAATGGTCGTGGTTGCAAAATACAGTTACTGACATCTATAGAGATTTTTATATCCATACATACATCATTAAAGATAACACAGTTCTTTGTAAATTAGGGATGGAAAACATCTCTAATCGAGAAATATCACAATTTTCTATGTTTAACAATCTTCCACAAGAAATAAAAGACATAGTTCAAGCAAGAAAAGAAGAAAAAGGAATTTATTCTCTGACAGAGCAAAATAACATAGTAATAGCAAAAGATTTTAGGATTCTTTATGATTACCCAATGTTATTTATATTTTCTATCCCTTACCCCAAAATGTCATTTAATCCTATTTTGGATTTAAATATTTGGATGGTTATTTTGTTATGTGTTTTTGTATTTTTTATATTAACAATAGTTGCAAATAAGATGATAAATAAACCATTAACCATAATATCAGAATGGTTAGAGAATCCAAATATTACCAATGAAAAACCAGCAATTAGATTTAAAATATTTGAATTTAATAACTTAATGAATAAAATCCATGCCATTTTGTATTTCTGGAAAACATGGGCAGAAACTTATGAGGAAAATAAATCTCCAGAAACTTCTATGTATAAAGGGGAACAAAATGAATTTGCCTTACAATCTTTAGAGGAAAAACAAAGAAAAGACATATTGATATTTTCAAATGAGGGAAGAGGAGGAATTGCAATTGAATCAGTTCAAAGTTTATATAGAGAAAATATTCGTTTACAACGTCATATTGAATTAGTAAATCAATATTATCAGCAAAGATTAGAATTACAAAATAAAGAGCGTATGAGAATAGAAGGGCAACTTCTTGCAATAAAAGATGTGTTAAGAATTGTATCCCAAATAGAAACATCACCCGATGAAAAAATAAAAAATGTATTAGATATTTTACTTCGAACATTATCTATTACAGGCGTAGGTATTTGGAAAATAGACAAAAATGGTACTATTATCCCCGAGTATTTATGCCCTTCTATTTCTGTTGTCCCATGTAATTATGATGATTGTAAATATCTAATAGAACAACTCGAATGGTTAGAATGTATCTCTATACGTTCCGCATCCCAAGATTATCGCTCTCAAGCATGGTCTAAAATATTAAATGCAGAATCAATAATGTTTGTTCCAATAAACAAGGGAGATAACTCAACGTTTGTAAAAATTATTTTGGTATTTGACACGAGAGAAAGAAATTGGGAAAAGAATGATGAATTATTTGTTATCACAATTTCCAATTTAATTAGTAAAATGGAAGAAAGGGAAGATAAAAAAGAATAAACAAAATTAAAGGTAAAGGAAAATAAAGTGGAACAATACTTAAATAGAATTTTCAAACTTTATAACAATAACACCACAACAAAAAAAGAAATCGTTGGTGGAGTTACGACCTTTTGTACAATGAGTTATATAATTTTTGTCCAGCCATCCATCCTGTCTATTGCAGGTATGGAATACGGTTCTGTTTTACTCGCTACCTGTATATCATCTGCAATAGCATGTTTTTTAATGGCATTTCTTTCAAACTATCCTTTCGCATTAGCTCCAGGTATGGGGGAAAATTTCCTGTTTACATTTACTCTTTGTTTGGGTATGGGTTTTTCATGGCAATCATCTCTTACAATAGTGTTTATATCAGGACTTCTCTTTGTTTTCCTTTCACTATTTAAGTTTCGGGAAAGAATAATAGAGATTTTTCCTGATTGTTTGAAAAATGCAATACCTTCAGCAATAGGCCTTTTAATAACTTTTGTAGGACTCCAATGGGCAGGGCTAATTATTCTTAATCAAGGGACTATGGTATCTGTTGGACACATCACAAATACCATACCATTGATTTCTATTTTATCTGTTTTAATTATCCTTTTTCTTCAAGGAATAAAATTTAGCGGTGCTATTTTAGTTGGGATATTTCTTTCTTCAGTCTTATATATCGCATTAGGAATTATCCCTTATAGTCAACCCCAAATGACATTTTCATTTTCAACTTTTTTTAAACTCGACTTTTATCCATTAATCGAAAGATGGAGAGATGCCATACCTGCGATACTGATATTCTTTTTCCTTGATTTATTTGATACTGTGGGTACATTGGTAGGTGTAAGTAATACAGCAGGATTTATGAAGGAAGGTAAATTACCCCGAGCAGGAGGGGCTTTCCTCGCAGATGCAATTAGTACATGCATAGGGGCTTTATGTGGCACATCTACAGTTACAAGTTATGTTGAGAGTGCAGCTGGTGTATCTGCTGGTGCACGAACTGGTTTAGCATCAATAATCACTGGTATCTGTTTTTTACTTACAATTCCACTTGTACCCCTACTATGTATTCTCGGTTACAATGTGGGTCCAAGTTATTATCAACAATTAGGGGTACAAGATTCTCATATTAGCATGTATCCAGCTGTAGCACCTGCATTAATTGTTATAGGATTTATGATGATGAGCACTATTAGACGAATAATGTGGGAAGATATCTCAGAAGGTTTCCCGGCATTCTTAACAATAATATTTATGGGTTTTGGTTACGGTATCACAGAGGGTATTAGTATGGGATGTATATCTTATGTATTTGTAAAAATCATCCTCGGAAAACACCGTGAAATAAACCCTTGGATGTATCCCATCGCAATCGGATTTTTAATCCGATATGCACTATTAGTTTAAATCATTGAAGATTATAAATCTTCATTGTAGATTAGGAATACTTTCAAACCCTTTCTTTAATATGTCGTCACCTAATTCATAATCAGGAAGGTCATTATTCAAGTATGCTTCGTACGCTGTCATGTCAAAATGACCGTGTCCACTCAAATTAAATAGTATTGTTTTTGCTTCACCTGTTTCCTTACATTTCAATGCTTCATCAATAGCCACACGAATAGCATGCCCACTTTCAGGTGCAGGTAATATCCCTTCACATTTTGCAAAAAGAAGATTTGCTTCAAAAACAGGATTTTGTAATACTGCCACTGGTTTTACAATATTGTGACGGATAAGGTGGGCTAATTGGGATGCGATACCATGATACCTCAATCCACCCGCATGAATTCCAGGAGGCATAAAATTATGTCCTAATGTATACTGCATTAATAACGGAGTCATTCCCGCAGTATCACCAAAGTCATACGCATAAAGTCCTCGTGTCATTGTAGGACATGCTGCTGGCTCCACCGCTAAAAATTCAATTTTTTTGCCCTTCTTTAAAACATCGTGGACAAATGGAAATGCAAGTCCAGCAAAATTAGAACCGCCACCTACGCATCCTATTACAATATCCGGGTATTCCCCAACGCTATCCATCTGAATCTTCGCTTCTTCTCCAATAATTGTTTGATGTAATAAAACATGGTTTAATACACTACCGAGGGTATACTTCATTTTTCCATTGCTATTAACCGCAACCTCAATTGCCTCAGAAATGGCAATACCCAAACTACCTGTGTTATCTGGGTATTGGCTAAGTATTTCTTTGCCAAAATGAGTTGTGTCACTTGGACTTGCAATTACTTTTGCTCCATAACTTTGCATCAACGTTCTACGATAAGGCTTTTGAATAAAACTTATTTTTACCATGTAAACCATACACGACATGTCAAACATGCTACATGCGATTGAAAGAGCAGTTC
>JAIWNQ010000114.1 GCA_020216745.1 Candidatus Hydrogenedens sp. | reverse complement strand
CCCATTGCCCTGCACCTGTTTCTGTGGTAAGACCTGAAATACCTTCCTTTTTGTTGTAATATGCTTGTGCAACTGCTGTGTTCAACTTATGACTACCCGATGGACTTACACTTTCATTTTTGTAAAAAATCTTAGCAGGGGTGCCTAATGCCTTTTCTAAACGATATGCTCGGCGAAGAGGTGTAGGCCTCCATAAACGATAAATATCCATAATTTCACCAGGGATCGAAATAAATTGTTCACTTGATACCTCCTGTTCAATAAGCATTTTAGGAAAAATGGCTTCTAAATCGCTTGGGTTAATAGGTTGATGAGTTGCTGGATGAAGGGGAGGTGGAAGAGGAGAAGGCATATCTGGATTTATATTATACCAAGCATCAGGAAGTTTAACAGGGTCTAATAGAATGTTATAGTAGTAACTGTCCATAAAAAAATCCCTTATAGAGTTTAGTTTAATTTAATTTTAAATCAAAAGACATTTTATTGGAATAATACATAAAAAGTTTATTAAAAATCTAATTTTAAAAATAAAAATTTCTGAGAGTAATCCTATAAGCCGGATTCTGTCTAAAGGTTTATTCAACCTTTGAGGTGGCCATTCCTCTGGGATATAGGTCACCCTATATCTCAAGCTTCCTACCCGGGAACAGCGCGGGCACACGCTATTGTTCCCCTATTTGGAATTGCTCCCGGTGGGGTTTAGCAAGCCGCCATGTCACCATGACGCTGGTGCGCTCTTACCGCACCTTTTCACCTTTACCAGTAATTATCTTTACGATAACTACTTAGGCTGTGTATTTTCTGTGCCACTTTCCGTCGGGTCACCCCGCCTTCGTGTTACGAAGCACCGTGCCCTATGGAGTCCGGACTTTCCTCGACAGAATATACCTGCCGCGACCACCCGGATTACTCTCAGAAATATTAAACTGTTATCTAAAAATTAAAACGAATAAAAACTATTTTTATACTTACTGTTGAACCAAAGATGAAAGTTGAAGAATCGGCATAAATAAAGCCACGATTATTGATCCAACAACAATACCCATAATTCCTATTAGCATAGGTTCTATTAAACTTGTTAAACCATCCACTTTTGCTTTTACTTCCGAATCATAAAAATCTGAGATTTTCATTAACATCGCCTCTAATTCACCTGTTTTTTCACCGACAGCTATCATTCGTGTTACCATAGGTGGAAACACCCCTGAACGACCTAAAGGTTCTGACAATGCTTCTCCATTTCTGACACTATCAGACGATTGGCGGACAGCACGGGCAAATACTTCATTACCTGATGTCCTTTCAACAATTTCAAGGGCTTGTAGGATTGGAACTCCACTTTTAATTAAAGTACTTAATGTCTTTGTAAATCGACTAATAGAAACTTTCCTTATTAGGTCACCAAAGATAGGTAATCTTAGTTTGATTTGGTCAAGATTGTATCTCCCAATCTCTGTTGAACCGTAAATGCGGAGAAACATAACAATACCAATTATAGAGCCGAAAATAATTAGCCATGCATATACAGTTCTTAAAACATTACTTAGATTTATTAAGAATTGTGTAGGTGCAGGTAGTTTCTTACCAAAACTACCAAAAATTTCTGCAAACCGAGGAACCACAAAAATGATTAGACCTGAAGCAATAAGGATAATCATACTGAATGCAACAACTGGATATGTCATTGCAGAACGGATTCTTCTCCTTAACTCTTCCGATGCTTCTAAGTAATCAGCCAACTGCATCAGAACACCATCTAAATCACCTCCTGCCTCACCTGCTCGCACCATACTTACATATAAATCAGGAAAAGCTTTAGGATATTTTCTCAACGCATTCGAAAAGGTCTCGCCTGATTCTACTTCCTGTGCAATAGCATCAATAATAGATGCAAAATTAGGGTCTTCTGTTTGGTCAGCTAAAATATCAAGCCCTTGAAGCAAGGGTAATCCTGCATTTACAATAGTAGATAACTGTCGAGTAAAAACTAAAAGGTCAGCTGTCTTAACTTTTCTTGTTGTTGCACTACCTAATGAAAAGCCAAATACTTTTTTTTCTTCTTCCACTAATTTATCAAAAGTTAAACCTTTTAGTTGTAATTGTTGTATTGCTTGTTGTTTATTAGGTGCTGTTATTGTCCCTCTTTGTTTCGCACCTTTGCTATCTCTTGCTGTATAACTATAAACTGGCATATATTTCTCCTCATCAATTTTTAATTTATATCTATTATAATATAAAAAATATCAATTTCAATTTACAATACTATTAATTATACAATATTCATAGATAAAATTATAATAAACAACAAATGTAGGAGAAATAATATGCCATTTACATTACCAAATTTACCATTTGAACCATCAGCATTACGGCCGTACATTAGTTTAGAAACAATCAACTACCATTATGGGAAGCATCATCAAGCTTATGTAAATAATCTAAACAAACTTATTGAGAACACACCTCTTGAAGAGAAGACATTGGAGGAAATAATTATGTCCTCTGAAGGTGCTGTGTTCAATAATTCTGCTCAGGTTTGGAATCATACTTTCTATTGGAATTGTTTAAATCCACAAAAAACTGAACCGAGTAAAGCATTATTAAAAGTAATAGAAAAAGACTTTGAATCGTTAGATAAAATGATTGAAAAACTTCAGCAATCAGCAATTACGCTTTTTGGTTCTGGTTGGGCATGGCTTGTAAATGATTCTGGCACATTAAAAATTTTACAAACAAGCAATGCCGACCTACCAATGAAACATAATCAAACAGCACTCTTTACAATCGACGTTTGGGAACATGCTTACTATATCGATTTCAGAAATGATAGACCAAAATATGTGCAACAAGTTTTGAATAACTTAATGAATTGGAAATTTATAGAAGAAAACTACGAAAAATCACAAACTAAATGAATACAACACTTTTTTAATTTGTTAAATTATCAATCATATAACATAAAAGAACAAAGACTCCCAGAATGCCATTTAAAGACACAATAAAAGATGTAGATAAACTGTTAGAAAAAGACAAGTTTTTTCATGATAGTTCAGGTAGTCTTTTGGAAAAATTAAAAAATATTCTTAAATTGCGAACATACGATAAAAACCAAATTATTTATTTTCCAAGAGACGATACACAAAATGTTTATATTGTTCATAACGGTAAGATAAGAATTACAAGGGTTATGGATAGAGGAAAATCGGTTACATTTAGGCATGCAGTTGCTGGTGATGTCTTTGGAGAAGAAGGTATTATCTATAAAAAGTACAGAGAAGATTACGCAGAGGCAATTATAAAATCTAATGTTTGGATCATCCCACTTAAAGAATTTAAAGATTTAATTCAACATAACCCACATTTTTCAAAGTTATATGAAATAATCTTATTGAAAAGATGTAAAGAATATGAAGAATTATTAGCGGATACATTGTTCTATCCTATTTTAGTAAGAGTAGCGCGAAAAATAATTCGCGAATTAAAAAAAGAAGGTTCAACAAATAAAAGAGTTATCATAACCCATCAAGAACTTGCAAATATGTTATGTAGTCGTCGAGAAACTATTTCCACATGCTTGCAAATATTAGAAAAAGATGGATATATTCAAAAACAAAAAGGAAGTATAATAATAAAAAAGTCTGTTGAATTAGAACATTGGGTAAATAAATTTTCCGTATAACCTTTAGGATAGATAGAAGAGGAGTAGTATTAGTATGGAAATAAATATGAAAGATGTACTTGCAGTTTTACTTGCAGGTGGGGCTGGTGAAAGGCTCCATCCTCTTACCAAAAATCGTGCCAAACCTGCAGTTCCATTTGGTGGTATCTACCGAATTGTTGATTTTACTCTTTCTAATTGTATTAATTCGAATTGTAGAAAAATCCAAGTTCTTGTTCAGTACAAATCCAATTCATTATCACGGCATATCCGAAATGCATGGAACATCGTCCATAGAGAATTAGGTGAATTTATAGATATTATCCCACCGCAAATGCGGATTAATGATAGTTGGTATTTAGGGACTGCTGATGCAATATATCAAAATCTATATTCCATCGACCAGGAAGATCCTAAAATCGTTTTAGTCTTAGCAGGTGACCATATTTATAAAATGGATTATCAAAAAATGGTTCAATATCATTTAGCAAAAGAAGCAGAATTAACAATTTCTGCATTGGAAGTACCTAAAGAAGAAGCACATCGTTTTGGGGTAATGGAAATTGATAAAGATAGTCGAATTATAGGTTTTGAAGAAAAACCTGAAAACCCTAAAACAATACCTAACAAACCTGATAAATGTCTTGCTTCCATGGGTATTTATGTGTTTAATAGAGACCTATTAACAAAATCTGTTACAGAAGATGCAGAAAGAACCTCATCACAGCATGATTTTGGCAAAAATATTATTCCAAGGTTAATTGAAACAAATAGAGTCTTTGCGTATCCTTTCGAAGACAAAAATAAAAAAGATATCCCTTATTGGAGAGATGTGGGAACAATTGACAGTTATTGGGAAGCAAATATGGATTTGGTGGAGGTAACACCATTATTTAACCTATACGACCGTGAATGGCCTATTAGAACAGTAATGACTTCGAGACCACCTGCAAAATTCGTTTTCGCAGACTTTGGACATCGATTAGGTGTAGCATTAGATTCTATTGTAAGTCCTGGATGCATTATCAGTGGAGGTATGGTACGTCGAAGTGTACTTTCAATAGATGTGCGTATCAATAGCTATGCATATGTTGAAGAGTCGGTTTTATTTGATGGCTGTAATGTTGGTAGACACTCCAGAATTCGCCGTGCTATTATCGAGAAAAATGTGCAGATACCTGATAATTCTGTTATTGGATATGACCTTGAAGAAGATGCAAAAAAATACAGAGTAACATCAAATGGAATTGTCGTTGTTGAAAAAACAAAATAATTAGTATTAGGAAAATGAATACCATTTATAAATATCAAAAAATAAACTATCTTAAAAGTGCTCTAATATTATCCTTTAATTGTTTTTTAGTTTCTTTGTCAATATTTTCTGAGTTAAATACTGAAGAAATTCAGACAGATATTCTTTTCCGAAGTATTGATGAATATATCAGTGAACAAAAATTACCTCTACTTCCCAAGGCAGATGATATAAACTCACTGTTAAAAAAGGTAGAACAACTACAACAATTAATAGATTACGCAGAAAATCATAAAGACAATGAAATAATACCACAGGCAATAAGACTAATCGAGATACTTTATGAGGATGCACTAAAAAAATATCCTGATAATATAAGACTATATGACTACTATGGTTCATTTTTATATGATTATAAAATGGATTATTTGAATTCAGTAAAATTATGGGAAAAAGCATACGAAATAAACCCTAAGGATGCAAGTATAAATAATAACCTTGCACTACATTATTTCCATATCGGCGAATATGATAAAGGTTGGAAATATCTGCAAGAAGCACTTAAATATGGAGATACTGAACCTAATATTCAATATAATGCTGCACAAATATTTATTATTTATCGCAACCAAATACAAGAGAGGACTGGATGGGATAAACAAAAAATATATAAAAAAGCAATGGATTTTTCAGAAAAGGCAGTAAAATTAAAACCTGATGATTTTGAATTATGCAAAGATTATGCACTTAATTATTTTACCGCTTTTCAGTTCGGTTTGCCAGTGGATGGAAAAAAATCAGCACAAGCATGGCGAATAGCAAGAAAAGTAGCACGCAATGATGACGAAATATTTTATACTTGGCTTAATGAAGGAAGAGCATGGCTATCCGTGAAAAAACTTGATAATGCACGACAATGCCTACTTGAAGCGTTAAAAATAAAACCAGATAGCGAAATTACAAAAAACATACTTATGCAGATAGAATCTGGAGAAATAAAAGATTACTTTAATAATGAGAAGAAGAATACACGCAATTATGGAGCAGAAGAACACAGAAATCCATTTTTATCACCACTTAAAAACTTCACAGGAAGAAAAAAGTCGAAGAACCCTTTACAAAATAGAAATATAGAAGCCACTAAACAAGTAAACAAATAAAAATTTATTTAATCTTATGTCTTACTATTACCAAAGATATTATGTTGATAATTTAAGTTTTTTCCGTCCAACTATTACAAGAGGTGTTAGAAACCTTATCCTGATAAATATATTGATTTTTATTTTTGAATTATTCTTAGGTTTAGTAATGTCAGCATTAATATCAATAATTCCTATGAAACTTTATGAGATGCCCATGGGATATATGATGTTGTTTCAGTTATTTGGCTTTAACATCCCATTATTTTTACGAGGAGCACTATGGCAAATAATTACATATATGTTTATACACAGTGGGTTATATCATCTTTTCTTTAATATGCTTTGGTTATACATTTTTGGACCCGAAGTGGAGATTTATTTTTCTAAAAAAAGATTCTATATTTTCTATTTATTTTGTGGAGCGACTGCAGTACTCGTTAATTTTATTCCCTTTGTCTTTCAAGGATATACACCGCCTATCGTGGGTGCCAGTGGCAGTATTATGGCTGTTCTTGTAGCATTCGCATATATAAATCCAGAACGAGAATTTTTCCTTTTTCCTCTCCCTATCCCAATAAATGCCAGGGGAATCGTTATCTTAGTTATATTACTTAACCTTCTTTATATTAGTGGTTTTGCTAATATGTCCATAGTAACTCATTTGGCAGGTATGGGTATTGGATATCTATATATTTCTGCTGATGATAAAGGTATATTCTACAAATTAAAAAAATTATTCGGTTTGAATAAATTTGACGTGTAAAATGACTTTGAATAAGGTATAAGGAAGAAAAATGTTTCCAAGCATGCAAGAACTATTAATTTTTATATTAATCATTATCCTCCTTAATTTTACTGGCGTTTTACCTATTGTAATAAAGGCACTTAGAGAGTTCAGAGGTGATTATAGTGACAGAGAAAATGAAAAACCAAAAAATAAAAATACAACTGTAAGTCCTCAAAATATCGAAATATCTTACCGCCTTTTAGGTGTTTCTCCAAGTAGCCCATGGGATGAAATAGAGTCTGCATATAGAAAAAAAGCAAAGTTACATCACCCTGACTTGGGAGGAGATGAAGATACCATGAAGGCATTAAATGAAGCATACGAAATATTGAAAAAAATATATAAAAAGAAGTAAACGTCAGAAAGGAGATAAAATGATAATAAATAGAAGAAAATTTCTTCTATCTTCCGCATTAAGCCTAAGTTTTATTACAAACCCAAAAATATCATTTTCAAATACTAAAGGAAGGGTTATCCTTCTTGGATTTGATGGAGTAGAACCTACAATAATCCATAAGATGTTAGAAAAAGGAGAATTACAAAATATTGCGAAACTTAAACAACAAGGAGGGATATATAACCTCACTTCAACGATTCCACCACAATCTCCTACCGCATGGTCCAGTTTCGCAACATGCAAGAATCCAGGACAGCATGGAATTTATGATTTTCTTCGGAGAGACCCAACTCAATATGTTCCAAATATCGCATTAGGTTCAGTTCACCATGCAGAATTTGATCAACAGGGAAACCTAAAAAAAGAGCCTTACTTCGAAAATATGAGAAAAGGCAGGACATTTTGGTCCATAGCAGATGAACAAGGTGTGCAATGCAAGATATTGAACATGCCGTATTCATATCCGCCAGACCCATTAAAAAATGGAGTTATGTTAAGTGGTTTAGGAGTTCCAGATATTAGAGGGACAGAAAGTTTCTTTTTTGTATTCTCCGATAAGTTTACACAAGAAGAATTAAATCAATCTATATCTGGTGGAATGAGATTAAAATTAAATTTTGAGAACTCAAAAGCAAAGGTAAAATTGCCTGCCTTTCGAAATCCAAATAAAAATAAAGAATTTATAGAAAAAGTCCTGTATTTTACAATTGACAGGACATCGAAAAAAATAACAATCGAGATTGAGGAGCAAAGACAAATTACTATCGAACAGGGCAACTGGTCAGATTGGATAGAATGGAAATTCCCCGTAACAGATACATATTCAGTTCATGCGATTAGCAGATTCTTCATAAAAGAAGCAGGTGATACCGCTTTCATATATATGACATGTTTACAATATCACCCGAAATATCCATATATCCCATTTACAACACCACAAACATATTCAGCCGAATTAGCAAAACGTTATGGACTATATAAAACAATCGGTTGGAATTATGATACGCATGCTCTTCGTCAAGATGTGCTTACAGAAGATATATTTTTCGAAGATGTGCAAAAAACCATGGCTTGGCATGAAAAATTAATGTTAGACGAATTAAACACCAATGATGGATGGCAATTACTGATGACCATGTGGATGGCTACTGACCGTGTAGCACATCTTTACTGGCGTTATCGTGACCCAGAACATCCAATGTATGATAAGGAAAAAGCGATGATATACGGAGGGATATTGGAAGAAACTTATAAGATTATGGATCGCATTGTTGGAAATACCTTGAATTCACTAAATTCTGATGATTTTCTGATTGTAATGTCAGACCATGGCTTTACTTCATATCGAAAAGGCTTCAATCTTGGAACATGGTTAATACGAGAAGGATACCTTGTTGTTGAAGGACAAAATGACCCCAGTACTGCATATAACGACCAGTCCTTCTTACAAGGTTATGACTGGAATAGAACAAAGGCATACGCATTGGGATTGGGTTCGATATACCTAAACCTTGAAAACAGAGAAAGAAATGGCGTTGTTAAACAAACAGAAGCAAAGAAAGTTAGGGACGAAATAAAGCAAAAACTATTATCGGTAAAAGACCCACAAACAGGAAATCCCATTATAAGTCAAGTATATACATGTGAAGATTTTAAAGGTATATCAATCGACAATGCACCTGATTTGATACTTGGGTACTATCCTGGTTATCAATCTACAAAAGCATCTGCTAAAGGCTCTGCTCCTCAACAAGTATTTGAAGATAACAAAGACAAATGGAGTGGAGACCATGTAGCCACAGATTACCGACGCATCCCTGGAATGCTATTGACAAATAAAAAACCGAATACCGACAAACCTCATATTCAAGATATTGGTGTTACAATTCTTTCGTACCTAAATCTATCTACACCTGATGACCTCGAAGGGAAAAATATCCTATCGTAAATCGTTATATTAATTACTAAAATATTTACAAGCCATTCAACAAATAAACTTAAGCATACCATTTACGTGCTCTATCTTTGTTCCTTTTATATGTATTGATAGCAATATCAACATCTTCTTTTACTTGAAAGTCAAAAATACCAACGCACATAAAATCGGCTCCATTTTTGAATGCAAAATCAAAACCTTTTTTAGGTGGAATTGCACCTGCTGCCAATACCTTAAATGCTATCCAGGGAACTTTAACATTTTTCATTACTTTAATAGTCTCATCAGGATTTATATCCCACTTATTATCATAAGATTCTTCAGGTTTAGCTGACCAATAGTCAAGAGAATGGAAAGTTTTCATATAAAAATCAGGTATTATTTTCTCTTTTTCACATGCGACAATAACATCAATAGAATGTGCTCCTATACCACCTATAACTCCTTTTCCTCGAATATGGTCTACAATTTTGCCTAATAATTTCGTATCACCCTTCTGAACAAAATCATCCCCAATTTGCCCCTGGATATAAACACCGATAGCACCATTCTCAATAGCAATATCCGCATCTATATATGGATCAGACTTTTTAGGTTTTATTTGTGCTATCCATTGAATTTTCCCTTTATTCTCTTTCCAATGCCGATTAATAATTTTTAAAGTTAAATCATCAAGACGAAGAATAGCAGTATTAATCCCATTTTGTTCATAAAGAGCCAAAGTATCGAGTATTTTACCTTCGTTAAAATAATTTTTCATTAATTGAGACACATAAATTAAATCACGGCTGTGAGCAATTCCGCTAATAATGTTTCCACCTGCTATCA
>JAIWNQ010000113.1 GCA_020216745.1 Candidatus Hydrogenedens sp. | reverse complement strand
ATCGACTTATCTCAATATTTCCTATTTTTCCTAACGGCATTTCGCGTTTCAAATCCCCATTTGAAATAGAATCCTCTCCTAATAAGTCATCGTGTTCTTCAACAATTGGTATTAGCTCATTATCATTTTGAGCAAATAGATTCTGTCCAATTAATGGCGATAATGAAGTGCCAATAATGAAACGTCTTCGTGTAATTTCATTTTTCATATTTAAACCTCAATAACTGTTAAATTTTAAAATAAACTAAGTTAAAGTTATTGTTTATATAATATTCATTGTTATAATGAACATACAATATTTTACAAGAAGGTAATAACTATGACAGACATTGCAAAATATCGAAGGTATGCAGAAAAGATACCCTTGTTTCATGGTTTAGAGCCTGAAGAAGTTGAAGATGTAATAAAAAGAGGAAAAATTATTATTGCCCGTAAAGGTGAAACAATTTTCCACGAAGGAATTTTAGGTAGTAATCTGTTTATTGTCCTTAGCGGAAAAGTAGGTATTTATATAAAAAATCAACTTATTACGAAATGTCACGTAGGCGATACATTTGGTGAAATGGCTGTTTTAAATAAAAAACCAAGAACCGCTACTGCTATGGCGTTAGAAGAAACCAGACTTCTTTGCTTAGATGAGAAGCAAATAAGCGATATCTTCGAAAAACACGTTGCAGTCAGATTATTACTTAATACCATCCATATTCTAAGTGAAAGGCTTGAAAAAAACAATTCCCTGATAAGTGAAATGAAAAGAATTATGGAGATATACAATATTCCCATACCCGAAATAGATTACAAAAAAGAGGAAAAGGGAGATAACGAGTAAATGTTTCTTTTCTAATATAATCATTAAAAAGAAATCGTTTGGCATAGTTGATATATAATAAGTATCTAAAATCAAAAGAAAGTGATAAGAAAATAAATAAATCCATCCACATTTATAGAAAATATTGTTGTTATGTATAGGCTAAATTATTTATTTACATCGTTTGTATTACTAATATCTTTTATCTATTACAATGCCTTTCCAATAGAAATTATCATTATCTCACAAGATTCAAAAGAACAAATTACAGTTGATTCTTTTAAACAGGATAACAAAGAATATCTACATTTACCTACCTTGATACTAAAATTGAATGGAACGATAAATATTGAAGAAAATAAGGTAGATATAAGTTTAGAAAATAAAAAAATAGTCGTTAATTTGCAAAGTAATTATATAAGTCTTAGCGACGGAATGACATCCAAATTCATACAATTACAAAATACACCTAAAATATGGCAGGATACTATTTGGCTTGAAAAAAATGACGCATACTTATTGCTTCAAACAGTTACAGGGAAAAATCTATCACCAGAAACAGGAATATCAGAAATAACTCCTGTCCCAGAAAATGAGATAGAAACAGTAACTTTAAAACCACTAACAACAGAAGATATAAAGAACGAAACTATTAATAATAAATTTGAAGAAAAGGAGCCTGTTTTCGAAGAAATAAAAGTAGAAGAGAGAAAAAATGAAGAAGAAGGAACAAAAGGAACTATCAATAAAATAATAATAGATGCAGGGCATGGGGGAGAGGACAAGGGAATTTTATTTCCATCTGGAAAGTATGAAAAAGATATTACGCTAATAATCGCAAATAAACTGGAGGCAACATTAACGAAAAACAATTTAAAAAATGAACTTATACGGAATGGAGATAATACCATTAGTATAAAAGACAGAATGAATCGACTACAGAAAAATAGTAATGAGTTCTATATAGGTATTCATGCTGATATGCCAAAAGAGGTGGGAGAAGGATTAAGGATATTCATTCCAAAATCAAACAATGAAAACATAAGTAAAACAAACGAATTGTTTGCCGAATTACTAATAAAAAAACTTGGTAGTAAACAAAATAAAATAAATATTGAAATGTATTATTCCCCCCTTTATATTAATGATGTCGAAGGAGTTGCTGGTATATTAATCGAAGTATATCCAGGTATCAAAGAGAATACAAATGAAGAGGAGTGGAATACATTTTTAGGTGATACTTCAGATTTTACAGAGGTTCTTAAAGATACATTTATAGAGTTAATAAAGAATAAGGAAGGTAATAATAAAGGTGAATGATATAAAAAAAACGGTAATAAAAAGAATTTTTGTCGTTCTTTGGATCATAATTACGTTTTCCGCCGTATTAATAATTATATATATGGCTCAACAAATTATTGGAGAAAACAAACAATTAATCAAAACCGCAGTAGACACTTCTGTAAATGTAAAGGTTGAAAACAAAATAAATGAACCCCAATACACAACAAAGAACATCATAATTTATGTTTTGCCAAAAAATAAAGAATGTTTACAACCAATTGACACACAAATTGAATGGAAACCTAAATACGAGGAAAATTGCAAACAAATACTCAATAAAATGAAAGAATTTAACACAGAAAATTATAATTCTCCAATACCGAAGGATATAACTATCAGAGGAGTATATCTAACTCCAGATGGTGAGTTACTAATAGACCTTCCAGCAACAATTATATCTAATTATAAAGACCAAGCAACAACATTCCTTGAAACATTATTTACATACGCTATTGTAGATACATTACTACAAAGCGATTTAGTTGTTAACACCTCTGTAAAACAGATTAGATTTTTAATTGAAGGTTCTTTACCTTCTATGGACTTTCCAAGCCATATAAGTTGGAAACAACCTTTCATCCCAGACTACTCTTTTGTCTGTAATAAATAGGATAAATCATAAATGTATAAAAATAGCATAGCTCGTTTGCCAATAGGAGTTTTTGATTCGGGTATAGGCGGTCTTACCGTTTTAGCAAAGCTAAAAAAATATTTACCTAATGAAACCTTCTTTTATTTAGGTGACACTGCACGTGTTCCCTATGGAACACGGTCTCCAGAAACGGTTATTCGGTATGCAAGGTCCTGCTCTCATTTTTTAATTAACAGGGGGATAAAAATTCTGGTGATTGCATGTAATACTGCCTCATCACAGGCTTTACCCATGTTAGAAAAGGAAGCAGACATCCCTATATTAGGTGTAGTAGAACCTGGAGCCTTATCTGCTGTCAAAACCACAAAAAATAAACAAGTCGCTGTTATCGGAACAGAGGGGACAATTGCCAGCCAATCTTATGTCAAACACATAAAAAAAATCGACCCAAGCATTAATGTTATTTCAAAAGCATGCCCTTTATTTGTACCTTTAGTTGAAGAAGGCTGGACCAAAGGAAATATCCCCTTTTTAGTTGCTAAACAGTATTTACAACCTATCATAGACAAAGGAATTGATACGTTATTGTTAGGCTGTACCCATTACCCTTTGTTAATTCCTATTATTAAAAAGGTTATTGAGAATAAAAAAATAAAAATTATTGACAGTGCAGAAGAAACCGCAAAAGCTGTTTTTGAAATACTACAAAACCACAATATGTTAAATAAAAATATACATAAGAAAACCAACACTATTCTGAATTTTTTTGTAACAGATAGACCAGAAAAGTTTAAAACCATAGGCAGTAAATTTTTAAGAGAAAAAATAGAACATGTAGAGTGGATTGATATACCAATTCTATCTTAATAATAAACAATGATATTTATTAAACAATGTTATTTAAAATAAAACCATTAAATAAAGACGAACTTAAGACAAAGAGTAAATTCTTTGTTTTGCTATCTTTTTTGGTAGTTAATTCTATATTTTGGGGGACAAATAATGTAGAAAATCGCTCTTTTACAGACAATTTTGATATTCAACACCAAAAAGAGGTTAAAAATGGTGAAATTGAAGAGAATAATTTAGGTGCCTGTGGTGTATTAGAACAAAAGCAAAAACCTAAAATTGCTATTATTCTTGATGACGGTGGGTATAGAAATCCATCAGGTGAAATAGCATTAGAATTGCCCAATAAAATTGACTTTTCAATCTTACCAGACACTCACTATGGAAAAGAATTAGCTAAAGTTGCTGGTGAAAAAGGATTCGAAATTATGATCCACATGCCTATGCAAACCAAACATGGAATAGCAAAAGGTTCCCTACCATGTGAATTATTGGTTAATATGAGCGAAGATGAAATTAAAGAAAAAACAAAAGAAGCGATCAAACAATTTCCAAATGCAAAAGGAGTTAATAACCATACTGGTAGTGTTTTTTCTTTAGATGAGGACGCTCTTAGAAAATTTATGAAAGTTCTCAAAAAGGAAAAACTATTTTTTGTTGATAGTATTGTTGTTAGTAATAGTAAAGCCTTTAATGTGGCTGTAAGTGAAAAAGTACCAGCATTGCAGAGGGATGTTTTTTTAGACCATGAATATACAAAAAAAAAGATTCAAGAAAACATTAAGAATCTGAAAAAAATCGCACAAAAAAAAGGCAGAGCAATAGGTATAGGTCATTTCAAAGATTTAACAATTCAAGTATTGAAAGAAGAACTACCTAATCTGGAAAAACAAGGATTTGAATTAGTACATGTTTCGGAGTTATTCCCATGACATATACATTAGGGATTGAAACATCTTGTGATGAGACGGGTATAGCAATAGTGAAAGATGGTAAAACAGCAATAGTAAACCTTATTGCAAGCCAAGTACCTATACATTCTACCTATGGCGGTGTGGTTCCAGAAATTGCTTCAAGACAACATCTTATCCATATATCCAGATTAGTAAATAAAGCAATTTCAGAAACAAATATACCTTCTATAGATATGGTAGCAGTTACACAAGGACCAGGTTTAATGGGTTCTCTTCTTGTAGGTGTTAATTTCGCAAAAGCATTTGCTTGGGCACAAAAAATACCAATAATACCTATTCACCATATTGAAGGGCATATCTTCTCTTCAATGCTTTCAAACCATAGCCCAGATTTCCCTTTTCTATCCCTTGTAGTCAGTGGTGGACATACAATGTTGATTAAATGTAAAGAACCACATAAATATGAAATCATTGGAAATACCAGAGATGACGCTGTTGGAGAATGCTTTGACAAAGTGGCACGTATTTTAGGTTTGCCTTATCCAGGAGGACCGTCTATACAAAAAGTTTCTGAAGATGGGAATCCTTTTGCTTTTAAATTTCCACAAGGACTGGCAAATAGCGAATCACTCGAATTTAGTTATAGTGGCCTTAAAACAGCTGTATTATATAAAGTTCGTGAAATCCCTGAACAAGAAAAAAATCCACAGTGGTTGTCAGATATTACAGCGAGTTTCCAATGGACAGCGATTGATGTTTTAATAAACAAAACAAAAATCGCTTTGAAAAAAACAGGGATAAAATCATTGGTTATTGCTGGTGGTGTCTCAGCAAATGCACTACTCCGAAAGAGAGCCAAAGACGAATTAGACGCAGAAGTATTTCTTCCAGAAATGCAATATTGCCTCGATAATGGAGCAATGATTGCATCAGCAGGGTATTCAAGAATAGTAAACGGATATACATCCGACTTCACATTTACTGCTAATCCCTCATTACCTTTAACAATGTAAAGATTGTTCTACCTCCGATAATTCCACTCCAAGTTAGAATATTTGTTTATAGCAAGGTTTTTTATATCCTCTATATTTTTGTTTGATAATGAAAAAGAGATTGTATCTTTTCCAAAGGCCGTAAAAATAGTATCTATGATTTGCTCCTTCGATAGCGGTAAAGTCCCAACAAAGTCCCTATGATTCCTTCCGTCACGATATTCAGGTTGCTTCTGGGGTATTCTTAATACTCGTTCCATTAAGTCATAATTAACTGAATACAGGATTGTTCCATGATGAAGTAATACTCTGCTACTTCTTCGTTGAGCATTCCCAGAAAATTTTTTGTTATTGAAACAAATATCGCTAATTCCTTTAATTGTAGTATGTAATCCATAATTATTTCTTAAAACGCTAATTAATGGTGATAATAAAATATAATACGACTCACGGATATTTCTTAATTGAGGATAGAGAACAAGGTCTAAAAAAAGTGAATAATTTATACATCCAGGACCCTGTAAAACAGCACCTCCAGCACTGCAACGTCTTATAATCTTTATCCCTTCCTGTCTGCAAACATCTAAAAACACCTCATCTTGAACCTTTTGTGAACTGCCTAATACTATAAAATACTCATCACATTCCCATATCCGTAATAGATTATATTTTTCGAAAAAGGTATTTTTAGAAGAAAATAAAAATTCCTCTACAGCTATATTTTCCTCTGGTGTAGTAAATGAGTTTATAATAATATATGTATTCATAAGATTTGGTTTGTTGATATAAATTATAATTTAAAACTAAACTATTTTATAATAAATAGAAACTTTTTGAAAAGGAGAGATTTATGCCAATACCCTTAAAAGAGTTGATGGAAATGGCAATAAATAAAAATGCATCTGATATCCATCTCAAACATGATAACCCACCTATATTACGAATTGATGGTATATTAAGAAGAATAGAGGGGGACAATCCCTTAACAGATGACGACTTAAAAATCTATCTAAGTGAAATTGCATCTCCAGCGGATATTTTAAAATACGAAAAAGTTTTTGAATTAGACATATCCTTTTATTACGAAAACAAAGCACGGTTCCGTGTAAATATTTGTCGTGACGATGGACACGTTCGTATTGTTATGAGAATTATTCCATTAAAAATACTAAACATCGACGAACTTAATTTGCCTTCTATATTAAAAAAATTATGCAAATTGAAAAATGGTTTAATCTTAATTACTGGTCCTACAGGTAGTGGAAAATCAACAACATTAGCCGCGATGATTGATGAAATAAACAACACAAGACCTGAACACATTGTTACCATTGAAGACCCATTAGAATTTGTTCATAAAGATAAACAAAGTATTATTACTCAAAGAGAAATAGGTCATGATACACTCTCTTTTGCAAACGCACTACGCGCCGCATTACGACAAGACCCCGATGTAATTCTTATCGGTGAAATGCGTGATACAGAAACAGTCCGCACAGCTTTATCATCTGCAGAAACAGGGCACCTTGTTTTATCTACGTTACACACTGTAGATGCAGTAGAAACATTAAACCGAATAATCGAATTTTTCGAACCCCACCAACAAATGTTTATAAGAAAACAATTAGCAAGCGTCCTTCGTGCTGTCGTTTCCCAAAGAATTGTTCCATTAGCATCAGGTACAGGAAGATGTGTCGCCGCTGAAATACTTATAGGAACACGTGCTGTTCGTGACTTTATAGAACAAGGCAAACCTTTTAGAGATATTGTTTCACTAATACAAGAAGGAAAAGACCAATACGGAATGCAAACATTCGACCAAGCCTTATTCGATTTATGGGAACAAAAGAAAATCTCTACAGATATAGCATTGAGTTACGCTACTTCACCAAAAGACTTAAAATTGAAAATGCAGGGGTTGAATGTTCGTTAATACATATCCATCAAATCTCAAAAGAAAAACAGCATCTTTAATGTTATTGTAATATATAACATCATAAAACATTACATATCTATAAATATGGGCATATAACGATAAAAGCACAAAAATAAACAACCCCTTCCCCAAAAAATAGAAATAATGTAAGTGAGACCTCCTTCTTTAATATGTTCTCAAAAAAATCATCCAGTATTTCATTTGATTATTTAATTTATAATATTATATTATCGTATCCTGCAAATATTATTTTATAAATTCAATATAATACATAATATATATTTATTACATATTATATATAAATTCAATAATTAGTAATATTACAATAAATAAAAAGGATTATATTATGTTAAATAATTCCAAAATAAACAATAATACAGGTAAAACTATTCTTCAAATTCTAATTATTTCTATAACTATATACTCATCATATCTTTATGCAAACGAAGGTGTTTTTGTTTTAGGTAATGACGCATATCAATTGGGTAGAGCATCAAGTGGAATTGCAAGTCCAAGAAGTGCTTATTGGTGCTATATGAACCCTGCCAGTATGGTTGAATTAAATAAAAGATTAGACTTAAATTGGTATATCGTTAAAACAGATATTGAAATGCATCCACGAGGATTGATAGGCAATCGTTTCGAATCACCCTTAGAAGGAGATGGGCTATTTAACATTGCCTCTGGAGGTATGATTATTCCTTTGGATGTAGGAACATTAGGAGTTGGTTTATATGTCCCGAGTGGCACAGGTGTTGATTATCAAAATTCACGAAACATTCTTTCAAGATTATGGAATGCAGACAGAAAATTATTTTATCAACATATGAGATTAGTTGTAGCCTATGGATATAAATTTGATAATGGTTGGGCAATTGGTGGAGGTATTCACGGCTCAGTATCACGATTTAAATCCGACCATATTACATTATCTCTCTTGCCAACAGAGGGGGATTTTGATTGGGATGAATCTTATGGAGCTGGATTTAATTTAAGTATTTACAAAAAATGGGAAAAATTTGCAATAGGTGCGACGTATACATCAAGACATTGGACAGAACGATTCCAACATTATAAAGATTTACTTCGTTATCCATTAGACCAACCTCAAATATTAAATGCAGGTGTCGCCTATGATGTTAATGATAAATTAACATTAAGTCTGGACTTTAAATGGCTAAATTGGGAAGGTATCCCAGCCTATGGTAGAGACCTTACGGACGGTGGTTTCAACTGGGTTAACCAATTTTGTACAAAACTTGGTGTTGAATACAGAATAAATGACAAAACAAGAATACTTGCGGGATATAGTCATGGAAACTCCCCAATAACAGAAGACCATGTGTTTTTAGCTGGTTTAGTCCCTGTTTTATGTGAAGACCATTTTACATTAGGACTGGCAAGAAAAATTACAGAGCATGATGAGGTTAGCTTATCGGGTGTAGTGGGATTAAAAAATAAAATGACCGATACAGGAAACGGGGATTTATTATCACATTTAGGGCAAGGAACGGAACTCAGTACTGGCGGATTCTCAATAGTTCTTGGCTACACACACCATTTCTAAAACAAAAAATCGTTATCTAAATTAATCACTAAAACTTTCAATTTTTATCCATAAATTAAACAGGAATTATTTGATAAATAATCAAACATTCGTTTGAAACAAACAATTGTTTTATATTAAAATACAAGAATATCTTTAAAAAAGAGCTCAATTTCATGGGTATTCAAGACTATACAGACAAAGATAAAAAGTTAGAGCTTATTGAAACCGCAGGTCCTCTTTTTGCCGAATTAGGCTTAAAGGGAACCTCCATAAGAAGTATTGCAGATAAATGCAAAGTTAATATTGCTTCTATAAACTATTATTTCGGTTCAAAAGAAAATTTTTATACAGAAACACTTCGTTATGTTGCGTGGCAGGTTCAATGTCCACTGGCTCAAAAAATCTTAAAAGATCCCAAAATAGATTTTTCTTCAAAAAAAACAAAGTGTCAAATAATACAAAATTTAATCAAAGAACGAGTGCAAAATTATCTTTCTGATAAATACCCCATGTGGTATGCGAAGTTATTACTTAGAAGTCTTATCGAGCCTCCTACCATGTTTGAAACTGTGATTTCTAACACATTTATCCCAGAATTGAATGCATTGGTCGAAGTTATTGCAAAATGTGTTCCTGAAATAGACAAAGAAAAGTGTAAATTTTGGGCTTTTTCTATTCTCGGTGAGATTTCCTTTTATGTATTTGCGGAACCCGGTATTAAGATGTCTTTGGGATTAACAGAGAAAAAATATAATTCAAAAATTTTGGAGCAACTGCAAAATCACATAACAGGTCTAATCCTAAAAGGTTTAGGACTTACATAGGAAGAAAATGACATGATGAACAAGAAAAAAGAAGGATTTCATTCTTTAGATATAAAAATAATCATACATAAGAAACTTTCTCTTTTGGTTGTTGTCTCATTATTTCTTATCTCATCTTGTGCCCATAAAAATGACATTACAATTCGAGAAAAATCAATTCACGAATTTCAGAGAAAAATAGATGAACAAACA
>JAIWNQ010000112.1 GCA_020216745.1 Candidatus Hydrogenedens sp. | reverse complement strand
CCTGAGATTATTAAAACAAATAAAGAAATAAGTTTAGAAGAATGTATTCAATTAGCATTAAAAAATAATATACACGTAAAAACATCAGAGATTAATAAAAAGATTGCCCGTTTAGAAAAAAATATGGCTTTTGCTAATTTTTTTCCACAAATCAATGCAGAATTTCAAGTAGTAACATACGACCGTCAACCGATGGTAGATATAGGTCCTCTATCAACTGCAATGCAAGATAAAACAATCCGAATAGCAGACATTCAATTACAAATGCCTATATTTGCACCTGCCACATGGTTTATTTACGACTTAAGTAAACGGGGCGTTGATATTAGTAATTTAGTTTACAACTATACATGCCAGATGATCTCACTACAAACAACCGCTTTATATTTTCAAGTATTAGCGTTAGAGAACATAAAAAAATCATTAGAAATGCAATATGAAGCATCAAAAAAGCTTGTTGAACAAATGGAACTATTTTACGAAGAAGGGCTTATCACCCAATCGCAAAAGGAACAATCTATTTTATTAAAACAATTAAAAGAAAGGGACTTAAAACAATGTGAATATGAAATTAACAAAGCAAAAGCACAACTAAACAGTGTTTTGGGGATCCATCCTTTGCAAGAAATAAAACTATCAAAAAATATTGAAATTCCTTCAACAACGGACTCATTGGAAGATTTAATTCTTCAGGCATTAAAGAACCATCCTCAGATTCAGATAGAAGACAGAAAAGTTGAAATTAGTGAAGATGAGATAAAACTTGCCATTACCCAGTTTTTGCCATTAGTTGGAGGCTTTTCTAAATGGGAATATACTTCCAATTCGTATACAATGTATTCCCAATCAGTGTTGTATGGCATACATAGTGTTTTAACCTTGTTCAATGGATTTGCAAACATACAACAATACAGAATTGCACGAGAAAAGAGAGAAAAAGCCTTTTTAGAACGAGAAGAAACAGCATTATCTTTAATTGTGGGTGTTATTAGAGCAAAAAATGATTTAGAAAAAGCTAAAGAAGACAGTAAATTAGCACATCAAGCATTTATTTACCAAAAAGAAAAGTTTAGAGAAGAAAACGAGAAATGGAACGAAGGCATGATTACGGAGGTAGATTTAATCAATCTACAGGCGGAACTTGGAAATGCTGAGATTAACCAAATAGTTGCACAAATACAAGAACAAATTGCTCGTGCTGTTTTGTGGAATTCTATCGGAAAAACATATATGGGAAATTCAATATACTGTTTTGAAGCAGTTAATACGTCTAATGAAAAGGAGCAAAAAAACAATGGAAAAGAATAATAATATTAAAATATGTATCCTGTTTATTTTCGTTTTGGAAATACTCATTTTCACAAGCTGTAAAAATAATATTGTTAATGCAGAACAAAATAACGGCACCGAGAATTTCCCTGTAAAGGTAACAAACATTGAAAAGAGGATATTCACAAAAACAGTTGAAGCACAGGGAACTATTGATACAAAAGAACACGCTATAGTATCCGCAAGAATTGATGGTGTAGTAACAGACCTGTTCGTAGACAAGGGAGATGAAGTTATAGCAAACAAAACGCCATTATTTCAGATAGATAAAGTCAGAGTAGAGCAGGCATATGAAATAGCAAAACAAGACCTTGCAGTAGCTAAATGTGGAATACGTGAAGCCGAAGCCAATTTGGCGAACATGAAGGCTCAATACGAAAAAGCAAAAACAGACTATGAAAGATTTCAAAGACTTATTGAAAAAAAAGCCATATCCAAAGATACTTGGGAACTTCAGGAAACACGATATAAAGCAACAAAAGCAGGGTTAGAACATGCAGAAGCCGTATGTCAGTTAGCAAACGAACAATTGAAAAAAGCAGAACATGCCCTTAAAATATCAGAGAAAACACTCTCTGATTCATTAGTATATGCCCCGATTTCTGGCAAAGTAAGCTATAAATTTGTTGAACAAAATGAGTTTATTGGTGCCGGTAGACCTATTCTTAAAATAGACAATCCAGAGGTATTAGAAGCCTCTATTTTTCTCCCTGCAGAGTACTATCCTTACATAGATATTGATAAAACAGAAGCAGTATTCACCGCTATGAAAAAAGAAATAGGAACATTTAAAATAACCCATAAAAGTCCTACAATATTACCTAATTTACGAACCTTTGAAGTTAAAGCAATACTTAACAATAAAGATGATTATATCGTTGCAGGTGCCATGGTTGAAGTTTCAGTAATACTTGAGAAAAAAGAAGCATTGGGTATCCCCAAAGAATGCGTATTAACCGCAGGAAATGAAAAATTTATTTTCACGGTTGTTAACAATGTTGCCCAAAAAGTACCTGTAACTATAGGATTAGAAACAAATGGCTGGGTAGAACTTGTAGATACTACACTTCAAGAGGGAACCCCAATTATTAGCATGGGACAATCTTTTATTAAAGAGGGTCAAAAGGTTCAGGTAATGGAGGACAACACAAAATGAATCTTCCAGAATTATCTGTTCGCCGACCCGTTGCTATGTCCTGTTTATTTATAGGACTCGCCTTTTTAGGTATTGATGCTTATTTTAATATGGGTATTGAATTTTTTCCAAAGGTTGATGTTCCATATGTAACTATAGTCACTGTCTATCCAGGTGCAAGTCCAGAGGAAATAGAAACAGATATAGCCCGAAGAATAGAGGACGCTGTTGTAACAATCGATGGATTAAAGCATGTATCATCTATATGTATGGAAAATGCCTGCCAAACATTTCTTGAATTTAATCTCAATGTAGATGTTGATGTCGCCGCTTATGATGTACGAGAAAAGTTGGATTTGATTCTCAATGACTTTCCAGAAGGGACGGAAAAACCAAAGGTATTAAAATTTGACATTAACGCTGTTCCTATTATTGATTTAGTTTTAACTGGAAAATACTCTGTTGATGAGCTATATGACTATGCAGACAATCAACTTAAAGACAAATTAACAACAATAGAAGGTGTTGCAAGTGTTGAGTTAATTGGTGGCACAAAACGAGAAGTCCATGTTTTGTTAGATAGAGATAAATTGGCATCACGCGGTTTGACATCGTTAGATGTTGTAGAAGCAATACAAAAAGGTGTCCGTCTTATCCCTTCGGGTAGAGTTAAAGAAGAGGGTATGGAATATTCTGTTAAATATGATGCGGAATATCATCAAATAGAAGCGTTAGAAACCTTACCATTAAAATCAAATGATGGGTCTCGTTGTTATATTCGTGATGTCGGGAAAGTTATCTTCGGAACAAAAGAAAATAGACAGTCCGCTTTTATTGATGGAAAACCTTGTATTTCTATAAGAATTGTTAAGAGAGCAGAAGCAAATACAGTTCGGGTAGTGAATACGGTTAGAGCAGAGATTCAAAATATACAAAAGGTTCTACCTGATGGTATGGAACTCATCTGGGTAAATGATGAGGGCACATTTATTAAGGCAACAGTTGATAGTACAACATCAGATATTATACAAGGAATTATACTTACTGCGATTATATTATTCTTCTTCTTATACAATTTAAGACTCACTTTTATTGTAGGCATTTCAATGCCTATGACTGTTATTGTAGGTCTCTTTTTTATTCGACTTATGGGATATACCTTAAATATAAGCACACTCATATCTATGGGATTATCAGTCGGTATCCTCGTTACAAATTCAATTGTCGTATTAGAAAGTATCATGACCGAATTCCAAAAAACTCATAATCCCAAAGAATCAGCTATCAACGGGGCAAACCGAGTATTAGTGGCTGTTCTTGCAAGTGCAGGCACAAACCTTGTAGTTCTTTTCCCTATCGCTACAATGGGTTCTCAAGTAGGATTATTTATTGCTCCCTTTGCATGGACTATGATTATCGTAACTGCTGTTTCTCTCTTCATATCATTTTCACTTACTCCGCTTCTTGCCTCTATTCTGCTTAAAACAACCCAAAAACAAGGCATCACACAAAAGGCAGAACTTATCTTTAATAAAGGGTTGCAATTTATAAAAAACGGATATGTTGGGATATTAAAATTTTTTGAACACAGACGTTGGGCTTCTCTTTTGTTAACAGCATTAGTAATACTTACATTTATCCATGCCTTTACATTAGTACCTAAAATTGGCTTCGGCTTCTTTTCCGAGCCTGACCGTGGCACTATCTTCATACGATTAGAATATCCTACCTATTATAGGATAGAAAATACAATAGAAAGAGTTAGAGAAATTGAGGAAAAGATAAAAGGTCTACCTTATTTACAACATGTTCTAACAAATATAGGTAAAGTCCAAGGCATGATGGGAATGAGTTCTGAGGGTGTTCATTTAGCACAAGTATTACTTGTATTTAACCAAAAACCAGAACGTCCTGATATGCCTATTGAAAAAATGAAAGATACTATAAGAAAACTTATTGAAGGTTACCCAGATTGTCAATATAGAGTCTCAACTCCTACTGCAGTTGGAGGACAAGCGGTTCCTATAGAACTGGAAATATCAGGTGAAGACCGTGGAGAAATACAAAGTATTGTAAAACGATTGAAAGAATATGTAAAAGATATTAAAGGAATAAAAGATATTGATACTTCTGTACGTTTAGGGAGACCAGAATTGAAAATATACCCAAATAAACCTCTACTTGCTGATTTAAATATTCCTCCTTTGGTTTTAGGGTTGATTTTAAGAGGAAATTTAGAAGGAATAACATCTGGCGTTTATAAAGAACAGGGGAGAAATTATGATATCGTTGTAAAGTTTGAAGAGAAAGAAGGTAAAAATCAAGTAGAAAACTTTTTACTTCCAGGAGCACCAGGACAACCAATTACTCTTAAAACGGTCGCTGACATAAAAGAAGGAGTTGCACCAGTTACCGTATTAAGAAAAGATAAACGTAAAATTGAAAAATTATTCGCAGGATTAGACCCCAAAAAGCCTCTGGGTACAGCTGTAGATGAAATAATAGAAATAATAAATAAATATGGGAAAATTCCAAGGGGATACGGATATTACTTTTTTGGCGAACATGAAGTAATGGTAGAAGCACAGCGGGAGTTCGCACGTGCAGGACTAATTGCTGTGGTTCTTATTATTCTTGTATTGGCAGCAATATTAGAATCATTCAAACAACCATTCTTTATTCTCATTACGTTACCTTTGGGATTTGTTGGTATAATATGGGCATTATATTTAACGGGATACTTCCTCTCTATGTTTGTCTTGCTTGGTTTAGTTATGCTCTCTGGAATTGTTGTAAATAATGCCATCCTTATTATGGATAGACTAAATCAACTCGTTGTGGCTGGTAGTTCAAGACATAAAGCAATGATTCAATCCGCAGGAGAACAATTCCGACCCATCTTAATGATTACACTTGCCGCAATAGGCGGAATGATTCCTATAGCCACAGGCAAAGGATTGGGTAGCGAAATTAGAACAGATTTGGGTATTGCAAGTATAGGAGGCATTGCAATCAGTGGTGTTTTAACGTTAATAATCATCCCCATTTTGTATGATTTATTTACTCGTGGAAAAATAGAAAACAATGACAAATAAGATGATACATGTTGTTTATTTATATTACAATCTTATTTTCCCATGCTTTTATTGAGCCATATTTGCTATATGTAGATGATACTACTCCTAAGAACTGGCTATCATCAGACCCGTCTATAATATTGAAAATTCAGAAATTAGATTTTTCTCACAACATATTCAATATTTCTGTCTCAAAAAGCGACAATGAACCTAAATGGCATTATGTATATTATGATATACCAATCATTAAAGAACAATTTGTTTATGCAAAAACATATATAAGATTAGTAGATAAAAAAGATTCGTTAGGTGTAGGTGTTACAATAGGGTTCATTGATGAAAATGGAAATAGAATCGATTTTGTTGAGGAAAGGTTGACTGAACCTACAAAAACATTTGTCCCTATCAATCTTTATGGAAAAACACCAATTGGTACTTCAAAAATAAGAGTAACACTCTTTATTCATAATCAAGGAGCCTTAGAATGCTATGAACCCATAATCTCAACCCCATGGCATTTAGAACAAAAGCAAAATGAAGTAACATTACATATAAATAATAAACCATTAAAGAAAAAGTTATTAGGTTTCGGTGCAGAAGATGATGGCCGTTTTTATGATACAAATAATAAAATTGAGGGGGTAGATGATGAAGCAGTACAACTTAGAAAAGAACGCATTATATCTATTCATCCGCACTGGGTAAGGACATTTGCATGGTTCAAAGACTGGGACCCAAAAGATGATGGATTAAGTTTTACTTTTGATAGTGATGGAATGCAAAGCCTTTATAAAACAATTGAAGAATATCAGAAACTTAATACAATTGTTAATATTACTTGTGTTAATTGGGGAATACCTTATCCATGGGAAGATGTAGATAAAAGGACAAATTCTATAGTTGCGTTATTGAAACACCTAATCAAAAACAAAGGATTTAATAACATAAAATATTTTACTTTAACTAATGAACCTAACTATTTTTTCTATACAAAGGGAAACCGATTTGATAAATACAAAGAATTACATAAAAAACTAAAGGAGAGATTCAAAAAGGAAGGTTTATCAATTCAAATTGTTGGTAGTGACGATGCAATGGGCACAGACTGGTTTCAAAAATGCTTGGAAGACAAGGATTATCAGTCCTATGTGAATATTTGGGCTTCTCATTTCTATTGGCAATATAACACTGTCTATTTTGCTGATAAATTATTCCATGAGCGTATAGAGTTAATGAATAAATATGTGAAGAATAATAAACACCATATTTTTACATTAACAGAATTCGGGGTAACAGACCAACGCTTCAAACCACCATCTATAAATCCAATAATGCAGGAATACAAAGGTGCTTTGTATAGCGTAGCATTGATTATTGACGGATTAAATCAAGGTGTTTCTGGTTATAGTCTCTGGTGCTTACAAGAAGTTCGTTATCCTGGTTTAAAAGAACCTATGCGGATGGGATTGTGGGGATATAAAGATAAAAATTGGCAAATTTACCCAATGTATTATGCAATGAAAATGTTTACAAATAACACAGCACAAGGTAATAAAATATATCCTATAAAAAGTTCCAATCCTACATACTTCAAGTCTGTAAGATTAGGAAATCGGATATTCTGGGTAAATTTATCAGACAAAGAAATAAAAGTAAAATTTAACGAAAAACTAAATATGAAATCAGCATTGTATTATGAAGGAAATGAAAATAATGTTCATGATATAACTGAAAATAAAGATTATTCGATAAATAGAGAATATATACGTTTACCTAAAGAAAGTTTTGGCATTTTTAAATTTTAGTAGCACTACAAATTACACGGGAATAACAAATAGTTCTTTATCAGAGACTGTTAATCTTTCACATCCATTCTTCGTAATGACAACCGTATCTTCAATTCTAACCCCACCTCTATTTGGTACATATATCCCAGGCTCAACTGTAACAACAAAGCCCTCTTCTAATATAGTTTCACTTTCTCTATTTAAACGTGGCGGTTCATGGATTTCTAAACCTACTCCGTGTCCTAATCCATGACCAAAATACTCCCCATAGCCCATACCCGTGATAATATTACGAGCAACACTATCAACATCTTTTGCCAAAACATTAGGTTTTAACATACTCAACGCTTTATTTTGTGCATTAAGAACAATAGTATATATATCCATAAACCATGTGCTTGGAATAGCCCCAAAAATAAACGTCCGTGTAAGGTCTGAACAATATCCCTTGTAAACACACCCACAATCTATGAGCACAATATCCCCAATGTTCAACGTTCTATCCGATGGCTTCCCGTGTGGTAGTGATGATCGGTTTCCAAATAAAACAATAGTGTCAAAGGCAGAACCATCTGCACCAGACAATCGAAACTCATAATCAATACGTAAAGATAATTCCTTTTCTGTCATCCCTTCTTTAATGTTTTTTACCGCATTATAGACGCATTTCTCTGTTATTTGACAGGCTTCCTTTATGAGGTTTATCTCTTTTTCATCTTTTATTATGCGAAGCATAGAGAGTTCGTAAAAAACAGAGATAAATTCACCTGAGAACTGTTTTTTTAGTGTGTCCATTAACAGCAAATTCATTTTTGCAGGATGAATTGCAACTTTCTTCACATTATGAGAAGAAAGTGCGTTAGCAACTTCTTTTTCTAATTCACCTTTGACAATAACAATCTGATAATCGGAGACCTCCTGACCTGATTGTTCAAGATAACGAAAATCAGTAAATAATAAGGTATGGTTTGCCGTAATGATAATAGCCGAAGATGAACCAGTAAAACCTGATAAATAACGATTATCAATTGGACAAAAACTTAAAAAAGCATCGCATTCGTTCTTATTTATTATCTCCCGAACTCGATTTATTCTATTCATATAATCAAACATTTACTCATCCCCATATAGGATTAAAATAATCCTACCAAATGTTAAGTTTTCTCCTTTTTTCTTTTAAATCCGTTACATATTCAGTTGCTTTTTCTACCTTCTCATCCAAAAGAGTTACCTCATTATTTAGTGAATATTTAGCAAATATGTCCCTTGCATCTTTCATGTGTGATATATACTCATCCCAGTAAAATGGAACTATTCTCCAAATGGATGCAGATTTTTCAAAGTTATAAATCGCCTGTTTCAAAAATTCTATTTGTTCTTCTTGAGTTTCGAAATCTTTTGTACCAGCAAGCCATAACACTTTTCCAAAATTGTAGTAAAGGTCACCATGTTGAGGACTTCTTTTTAATGTTTCTTCACCCCAGAACAACATATTTTTACGACTTTCTTCAAAAATAGTCGGAAATATATCCTTAGGTGAATAAGTAAATACTTGCTTATATATCTCTGTGATGGATGATGGAATATCCTCCTGATATGGAAAAATGCTATCTACACGACTTAAATATTTTGCATAACTTATAGAAGCGTTCCGAATATGGTTTATAAAATTCCATGTATTCTTGATAACAAGAACCGCGTTATCAGGTACAGGTTCTCCCTCGGGTAATAAAGTTGCTTTATTACTTCCTTTCCCTTGTGGAACATACACATTTCCATATTTCCTCATGTTGTTTAAATCAACAAAGAAATATTTTAAGACAGTAGCAGACATCTTAGGTTGTTTCTTCGAATTACCCAATGCATACTGAAGAACATCTGTAAATGTATAATTAATCGATTTCAATACAATAGATGTTTCTGCATCCTTTCCAACATTTAAAAATGACATTCTACTACGAACTAAATCCCTTAAATAAGGCGGATAAGACAAGTAAGTAAGGCACATCACTAAAACAAAAAATAGAAAAAATACACCCCTCGATTTCAAAAGCTTATTCACTGTATTACCATTTTCAACTCCTTCTTGTTTTTCATCAAATAAAAATAGAGAGAGTGTAATCAGAAAATAGGTTATGAGTGAAGAATGGGAAAAATGAATATCTAAACCCGCATGTAAAAGAAAAGCTAAAATACCTATCGATAATGCAATGTGATGCAGGTTAATCGGTTTCCTATTTAACCCTGTCCATATTTTATACAGAATACTTATAATGAAGGTAATAAAAATCACACCTCCTAAAACACCTGTTTCACATAACATTTGCAAATATCCGTTATGACACTCTTTTACATCTCCTGCCCCTAAATATTGATATCTTGGATAGGCAAGGGCAAAATTCCCCAAACCAACCCCTGTAAAAAAGTTATGTATCCACATACTAAAACCTACTTTCCAATAACTCCAACGAAGTCGAAACGATGACGGGTCTCTAAGTTGTTTCCAAGATACACCGACACCAGATTCAAGTATCTCTCCAGCCGCTTCATTAGCATCCCTACTTTGATAGGAAACAGATTCATTACTCTTAGATTGATTAGAATCAATATCCTCAGCATTGGATATATTCAATGAGAGAGAGAGAACAAAAAGGGGAACAATAATAAAGGTA
>JAIWNQ010000111.1 GCA_020216745.1 Candidatus Hydrogenedens sp. | reverse complement strand
AATAATTATCAACTTGCTGAAAAAGTGTGTTTTATCTTAATAAATGAAAAAAAGGTAAGTACTATCTATCATTTAGGGGACAACTATGAAGATGGTGAATATCTCTCCTCCCTCGGCTTACCCATAAAGATGGTGCCAGGATTATGGTGTGACCAATTCCACGACTGGAAAACACCAAAAATAATTAAAGAGGAAATCTTGAATATTAAAATTGCTTTTGCACATACATTAGAATTGCTACGGAAAAGTGATGCCAGAGATAGTCATATCCTTTGTTTTGGACATACACATACGCCAATCATTAAAATAGAAGAGGACAAAGTCTTGTTTAACCCTGGCCATTTAAAGAAAAATATAGACTTAGGTAAAGAAGCAAGCTTTGGCATTATCGAGCTTACTCAGGAAAGTGCGATATTTGAAATTATATCTGCAATTGATGTAAAAAAGATATTAAATAAGGCGCAAGTATCGTACAATAATATTTTGAAAAATAACTAAACTAAACATTTAATATAAGGAGAAACTATATGTTAAACAAATTTATGCTAACGCCAATTATTATTAGCATGACAATTTTGTCAATCCCATGTATGGGACAATCGCCTTTAATTCCAGAAAATCCACGTGTTGAATACTTAAAAAACCCGATAGGAATTGATACAAGTATTCCACGTTTTAGTTGGGTCCTCCCAGCAAAAGGATATAACGTAGAACAAAAGGCATACCAAATTCAAGTATCCAAATCATTAGATGCTTTACTTCAGGATAAGCCAGATATATGGGATTCGGGAACCGTCGAATCAGCAGAAAATGTTCATATTGAATACGCAGGACCCTCTTTGGAAAGTTTTACAAGATATTTTTGGCGTGTTCGTGTAACATATCAAAACAATGAAACAACACGTTATAGTGAACCTGCATATTTCGAAACTGCATTCTTGAATCCACAAAAAGAAATGTCCGCAAAATGGATAAGACATCAAGAAAAAGATGAAGAACCAGTTAAAGACGATAAAAAAGAAGAATGGGAACGCAAAAGAATTTCGCCAATGCTCCGAAAAACTTTTGAAATTACTAAAGCTATAAAAGAGGCTCGTGCATACGTTTCAGGTTTAGGATATGTCGAACTGCATATTAATGGACAAAAAGTTGGTGACCATTTATTAGACCCAGCATATACAGTATTCGAAAAAAGGACACTTTATGTAACTCATGATGTTACAAATTTATTAAAACAAGGGAAAAATGCGGTTGGAATGATGTTAGGACATGGTTGGTGGAAAAAAACATGTGGCGGTTGGCTTGAATTACGTGTCCTTTGTGAAGATGGTTCAGTAGAAAAAATTATAACTGACGAATCATGGAAAACAAGCACAGGACCTATTGTAAAAGAAAGTCTATATCATGGCGAAACTTACGATGCACGATTAGAAAAAGTAGGCTGGGATACCCCTGATTATGATGATAGCGGGTGGACACAGGCTGTTTTATTTGAACATGTCCCAGAAAAACTCGTTGCCCAGGTTATGCCTCCAATACAGATTGTTCAAAGAATAAAACCAGTATCAATCACTCAACGTAAAGATGGTGGCCCCGATAAAAATGAAGAAGTATATATGGTAGATTTCGGACAAAATATGACAGGTGTCATAAAAATGAAAGTCCAAGGACCCGCAGGAACAAAAGTGAGAATCCGCCATGCCGAACTACTATATGAAGATGGCAGATTAAATGTAGAAAACATACGTAAAGCCAAAGTTACAGATGAATATATATTGAAAGGGGAAGGAGAAGAAGAATACATGCCTCGATTTACTCAGCATGGTTATCGATATGCTGAAGTTACAGGTTATCCTGGAGAATTAACTCCTGATAAAATTGAAGCCCAGGTTTTCCATACAAATTTTGCACGTTCAGGCCATTTTGAATGTGATAACCCATTAATTAACAATATCAGAGACATCGTATTATGGGCTATTCGTGGAAATAATATGAGTATACCGACAGACTGCCCTCAGCGCGACGAAAGAATGGGCTGGATGGGCGATGCACATCTCGCATCCGAAGCAACAATTATGAATTTTGATGTCGCAGCATACTATCAAAAATGGTTATGGGATATTGCAGACTCACAAAGTCCAGAAGGCTATGTCCCAGATACCTGTCCAGCAAATATTTGGGGCGATAAAAAAGGCTCACCCCCTTGGGCAATTGCCTACCCACTAATTACTTGGTATTCTTGGAGATATTATCAAAATCGAAGGGTCGTAGAGTTCCATTATGACAATTTAGTTCGCTGGTTCAAATCTATGGAAAAAGATGAAAAAGACGGTGTGATGGAATACTGCCATTATGGCGATTGGGTAGCACTTGAAAAATCACCTATGGAACCCATCGGTACCGGATGCTATTATTGGACTGCCGTGGTTTTAGAAGAACTCGCTGGCGTACTTGGAAAGCAAGATGACGTCGACTATTTCAAAGCAAAAAAGCAAAAAGTCGCTGAAGCATTTAATGCAAAATACTTTGACAAGGAAAAAGGATATTACCGCTATGGTGAAGAAAAAGGAACGCCTTTTGAAGGAACTCAATTCCAACAGATTTTCCCATTATATCTCGGCATAGCACAAGGCGAATATAAAGAAATGGCATTAAAGAAATTGAGAGAAGAAATCGAAGTTAAACGTAATGGACATCTATATTGCGGTATATTAGGTGCCAAATATGTCTATGACGTTCTGACCGATAATAACATGGTCGACCTCGCCTATAAAGTCGTATTACAAAAAGACTTCCCAAGCTATGGATATATGATTGAGTTAGGTGCCACAACTCTTTGGGAACTATGGGAATACAAAACTGGTCCTGAAATGAATTCACATAACCATCAAATGTTCGGTAGTGTTGTCGATTGGTTCTTTGGTGGAATTGCAGGTATTCGACGCCTACCACAACCAGGTTATAAGTACATTACAATCGCACCAAAACCATGGGAAGGTCCCCTCAATTACGCACAAGCATATATTGATACTGTCCGTGGTCGTGTTTTATCACGATGGGACAAAAATAGCGATGGTTCCCTTTCCCTAACAGTAGTAATACCTCCAAATAGTAAAGCTAAAGTCATCGTTCCTAAGAAGGAAAATATGTCCATTAGCGCAAAGCCAGAAGTTACTTCCGTAAGTTCAGAACCGCTTCAAGAAATATTTGAATTAGGTTCAGGAACATATCAGTTCCTTGTAAAATAAAAATAATATAGAGTTCAAATATGCAGAAAGAAGGGGAAGAAATATCTTGTCCTAAAACAAGAGAAATCTTTATAAGTTACTATAATCTCCATCTTGATGGATTAAAAACAAATCTTCCCCTTCTTCTCACGTATAACCCCGATGCTATACATGATGTTAGAGTTGCCACAAGGAGAATGCGAGCGGTACTCAATGAATGTAAAAAGTGGCTTCCCTCAGATATTAAATACACACTTACTACACAACTAAGAACAATAACCCGTTCCTTAAGTAAACGACGAGAATTAGACGTTATACAGCAAGTGTTTGAACATCTTCTGATTAACAATAAAGAAACCTTCTATGAAAATTTTATACTCGATTTTTCCAATTACATTAATAAATTAAGAGAAAATGAAGTTAAGAACTGTTCCATTGCTTATAACACAAGCTTAGAGATTTTAAATTACCCACCACTTGAAGAGCATCTCAAATTTCCATCAGATTTCTGTATCTATCCTTATGCAAAAAAAAGAGTCTTATCAAGTATAACCAAAATAAAAAGAGGAACAAAGTCCATCCAAAATGTAAAATCGCCTATGAATGAAACAGTTCACATATTTCGAATATTAATAAAAAAAATACGATATATGTGGGAAATATATCACTATATTTTTCAATCACCATTGCAAAACTTTTCAGAACACCTAAAAACAACACAAACACTATTAGGCGACTATAATGATTTCAGAATCTTATCCTTATTATTAAAAGACTTCAATAAACAAACAAACCAGGCGTATTCACAAAATATTAGTAAGATAAGGGATGATCTGAAAGAAAAAATGCTGAAAAAAATAAATGAAGCTGAAAATGCTATTGAAAATGTAATAAATACAAAAAACATTAAAAATATTAAACAAGAAATAAAAGAAATTTGTAATACACATATTTGTATCAGTTGACATAATATATATTTAACACAGAAAATAAAATTTAGATTCAGAAATATTTAATATCAATTGATGGGGATAATTTTATAAATTCTTATAGTTATTTTTTCCAAAATCATGTACAATATCAAAAGAATTCGTGGTAAAATAAAAAAATAGGAGAAAAATAAATGTTTCTTTTATTTAATAAATCTGGCGATATAGTAGATTTTGATAAAGAATTTTTAGAATTTACACAAAGATGTCTAAATATAAAGAATACAGATAAAGAGTTATGGAAAAACTTAATTTATGAAGAAGATAGAAACTCTTTTTTATCCACCGTCAAAAAACATCAAAGTCATGAAAATTATAATCCTATTCTGTTTTACAGAATAAAACCGAAACACATAGATAGATTAATTGGTGTCCTTCACATTGGTTTTTCTAAAAAAGCAATAATTAATGAAGAAATTGAACACTTCGCATTACTTTATCCATTTTGCAACAACTATCTTAATCTTTACACAAATTATTCAGATAAAATTCCTATTATATTCCAACCAATTATCCAGAAAGACATCGCTTATTTATTAGCCTTCAAGGGAAAAATACTGTATGCAAATGAAAAGGCATTAAATATTTTAGAATCACAAGAAGATGAAATATACAATACATCACTCAATGATTGGTTTAAAAATTTTTTATTCATTGGTAATAGTAAAAAAATAGAAATAGAAAACTTCCAAAATCCTTCTCTTCTTAAATTAAAAACTAAAACCAACATAAAAAAATATATAAATATCTATTTGTCTAATATTCAAACAAACCATGAACCTATTCATAATATATTCTTTTATGAATTAACATCACTTATCGAAGCTGAAGAAAAACTAAAATTATTTAAATACATCGTCGACCATGCTGGAAACGAATTTTACCTGCTTGACCGAAAAGGTAAGTTCGAATATGTTAATGAATCATCTGCAAAAAGTTTGGGATATGACCTCAATACATTTAGTAAAATGGGTCTCCCTGAAATAGATGTTTTCTATACACCTGAAAATTTTGAGAAGCACTTTCAATCATTAAAAAAAGGTGAAGATAGTCCTTTTACAACCATTCATAAACATAAAGATGGTCATTATGTCCACAAAGAAATCAAATCAGTTTATTTAAAGATTAGTGAAGACAAGGAATATATTTTTGGGTTTGGGCAGGATATAACCAAGAGAAAAATGATGGAGCAGTTTTGGGATAGAGAACATAAATATTCTCGAATTATCCTACAACTCTCACATCAATCTGATAAAAATTCTAATCAATTGCTTGCCGAGTTTTTAGAAAACTCTTTTAACGTTACAAATTCGATTTCTGTATGTCTTATAAGTGATGAAGTCGGAAGAAATTTAGTAGAGACAACAGAAAATGAAAGACATAAAATAGTATATTACGATAAAAACATTAGCAACGAACTGTCAAATACTATTGAAAGATACATCAATGATTTTTTCGATAATGTAAATACGAAAAGATTAACAGAAACCGAGGTAGATTATATAAAAATAATTAATGATGACAATACTCAACATAACATATATTGTGCAATTATCCCTATCACAGATAAAGAAAAAATTAGAGATGCAATTATATTTTTTAGAGAAAACGATACCTTCTCTGATGAAGAGTTAGAGCAATTATATTTCTTCTGTAACGCAGTAGGAGAAATAATAAGAAAACTACAAATAGAGGAACACTTAAAAATAAGGGATAAAATCCTTGAAGCGACTGCAAAATGTTCCTCCTTGCTATTTCTATCGCAAAATTGGGACGAAGCAATCAAAGAAGCATTAAAGATATTAGGAGAATCAGCAGGGGTAAGTAGAACATATATCTTTAAAAACAGAAAGTTAAGTGATGGTTCTTTAGTGACTGACCAAATTTTTGAATGGGTTAATGATAATATAACTCCACAAATAGATAATCCAGAATTGCAAGGATTTAATTATGAAAAAGAGGGATATGGTCGTTGGGCTAATATGTTTTCAAAAGGAGAACCTGTCTATGGTTGTATAAAAAATTTCCCTGAGGAAGAAAAGCGAGTATTAGAACCGCAGGATATAATCTCAATCGCTATAGTCCCCATCTTTGTGTCTGGAAAATGGTGGGGAGTTATAGGTTTTGATGATTGCTTAACTGAGAGACTTTGGACATCAGCAGAAATAAATGCATTAAAAATTGCGAGTGAAATAATTTCTGCAAGCATAGAGAAAAAAACAATTGAACAGAAAATCAAAGAACAAGAAAAAAGATTAAATGCAATAGAACGTCTGTACTCATTAGGTGTCATGGCAAGTGGGATTTCCCACGAAATTAACAATCCATTAGCCATTCTATCCTTAGCTACTCAACATATTCAAAATATATTGAATAATGAAGGAGAGTTAAATAAAGAAAAATTTACATTTTTTGTAGATAAATTACAAAGAAATATAACAAGAATTGATAATATAGTCCAATCATTAAAACTTTTTGTAAGAAAAGATATAGTTGCACCTCTAAAAATTTACAGTCTGGATAAAATAATTAAAGATGCAATTGAATTAACACAACCCAAAATAGAAAAAATAAAAGCAGATTTAAAATATAACAATAAATGTGTAAATGTAAAAATAAAAGCTGTTCCTACACTTCTTACACAAGTATTCGTAAATTTATTGAATAATGCAATCGAAGCAGCTGAAAATAAAGAAAACCCCGAAATTACAATCAATGTGGAAGAAAATGAACTAAATATTATTGTAACAGTAGAAGATAACGGAGATGGAATACCAAAAGAGATACAACATAAATTGTTAGAACCATTTTTCACCACAAAAGATAAAGGAACAGGTCTCGGTTTGCCTTTATCAAAAACAATAATAGAAATCCACAGCGGAAATTTAGAATTTGAATCAAATACACAAAGAACTCGATTTTTTGTAAAGATTCCTAAATTATAAGAAAACAGAAAGGGGGAAAATATGAAGGAACACTCTCCAAAAATAATTATCCTTGATGATGAAATCGATTTAACCGAAATGTTATCCATTGAATTGAAGGATAGAGGTTATGTACCAAAGACTGTTTTTAATCCTAAAGAATTCCTAAAATGTTTCGCTAATGAAATGGCAGATTTGGTCATAATTGATCTGAGGTTACCTGAAATTTTTGGTACAGATATAATTACTATGTTAAAAAATATTAATATAAATATACCTCCGATCATAGTAATAACTGCATATAATGATTATCCAAATTACGTTCTTTACAATCTCGGAGCAGAGGCTATTATCTATAAGCCTTTTGAACTAAAAATGCTCCTGCATAATGTCGAAAGATTACTGACACCATTACCAGAACGATTCCAAATAAACATAGAGAAAATAACCGATTATGAAGGTTGGATTGAAAATTTAGATTCTAAAGAAATACACGATATATTATTAGGAAGAGGAGGATTTTCCCTTATTTCAAGTGAACGTTATAGTATTGGGACGACTGTTCGCTTTACTCTCAATTTTCCGCAATTAAATAATCAACAAGGAGAAGGGATAGGTATTATTAGGTGGAAAATGTCATCACATGAAAGTAAGTTTGTAAATAAATACGGTATAGAATTCGTTAATATAAGTGATATATTACAAAAACACTTGTTAATTTGGATTAACGAAACTAAACCGGTACAATATATACCATACGAATAAAAACTACTTTAAAGAAAAGGAAAAACTTATGAAAAAACTAGTATCAACATTTTTAACCTTCTCTATCCTCATATTTACTTTAACCCATAATTTGGGTTGTCAAACTTATGGAGAAGCAGCAGGTTTAGGAGCAGCATTAGGTGGTGCAACAGGTGCAATTATAGGACATCAATCTGGACATGCCCTTGAAGGTGCAGCAATTGGTGCTGTTCTCGGCGGAATCACTGGTTTAGTTGCTCATGATATAAAAGCAAGAAGAGCAAAATCTGCTGAAGAAACAGCAAAAGAATATAATTACCAACCCACCCAAGGAGAAAAATTACTCTTTGAAAGAACAGAAGTATTACCAAATGTTATAACCCCAGGGAACAAAATAGAAGCAACAATACAGTACGCCCTTTTAGGCACAGGTCCAGGAGGCGTTAATGTTACTGAATCAAGGACCTTATTACAGGGTGAGCGTGTTATTGCAGAGCTGTCTTCTTCAACAGTAAATAGAGGAGATGGTACATGGGTTAGTAGTCAAGAATTCAGATTGCCGTCAAATTTAGCCCCAGGACAATATTCCATACTCACAAGAGTTTCTACAAAATTGTCTTCCATATCAGGCAGTGCGTCTTTTGTAGTGGATTAATAAGAATAGTATGAAAAGCAATATCAATGTTTTTATAAGTTTATTCTTGATTTCTATGGGTTTCCAATCTATGTCACATGCAGATATATATGCTGGTATCTCTAAAATCTCCATAAATCCTATACCACATGGGCTTTCTGTTCAATTGGGTGGTTATGGAGAAAGACAAGGGAAACCAGCATTAGGAACGCATGACGAAACATACGCAAAAGTCCTTGCACTTAAAAATGAAAGTAACGAATACCTATTTTTAGTAACAGTAGATATATGCCATTTGCCATGGAGTCTTGTTGAACATAGTGTTAAGAAGGCAAGTCTGCCTTATGTAACAACAGATAATATTATAATGATGGCAAGTCATACTCACGCAGGACTTGAAGGAATGTCCCTTGATGAACGAAATATTATACAAAACCCAAACATTGGAATATTTGATGAAAAAGTTTTAGATTTTGTTTCGACACAGATTGCAAAAGCAATTCAAGATTCAATAAAAAATTTGTATCCTGTCACTTTTGCGTCAGGCAGAGTTGAAACAAAAGGGTTAAATAGAAACAGAAGAAATAGTGAACTCCCAACCGACCCCTATCTCTCCATTTTAAGATTCGATAAAGAAAATAAACCATGGGTTATTTTTGTCAACTTCACAGCCCATGAAACAATAATGACCCCAAAAGAAATGTACCTATCCGCAGGTTATCCAGGCATTATTCAAAGAACTGTAGAAACGTTTATTCCCGACACTGTTTGTATGTTCTCCAACGGTGCTGAAGGTGATGTCGCCCCATTCGGCTATCATGGCGATTCTGCCTGGGAAGCAATGGAAAATTACGGTCTAACCTTATCTAAAATAGTAATAGACCTCATTGGGCAAATGAAACCCGAACCTATTACTAACTTTAAACACCACGTCTTATGGAAAGAACTACCACCAACTCAAGTAGCCCCAGACTTCGTTAAAATCGCAGGTGATGAATACAATGTTTCAGAAGAAATGGCAAGTGCAATGGTAAGACAGTTATTTCCACAAAAAGCACCCTTCCACATATTAATGATTAATGACTCCACAATTATCACATTCCCTGGGGAACCTATTACAGAAATTGGAATGGCAGTAAAACAGCAGTTAATCAAAAAAGGAATAAAGACACCTATTGTAACATCCTTGACTAACGATTTAATTGGCTATATTTTAACAGAGAAAGAATACCATTTAAGTGGCTATGAAGTTACCGCCTCTTTCTATGGACCTAAATTAGGTGATGTTGTCTTAAATACCGCCTTCGAACTTATCGAGAAAATAAAATAAGTACATAGAAAAACAATTTTCCTCTGCTTTTCTATCCATGTGTGCGGACAAATTCTTCCATAAATTGGCTTAATGCTTCACACCCCTCATACGGCATTGCGTTATAAATAGAAGCACGACAACCACCCACTGAACGATGCCCTTTTAGTCCA
>JAIWNQ010000124.1 GCA_020216745.1 Candidatus Hydrogenedens sp. | reverse complement strand
AGAGTGAATGTATGTAACAGATTTATCCTTGCTACCAAATAGATAGATTGTATGTCAATGGTTAATTTTTTTAGGGGAGCAGGGATGCTCCCCCTACACTTACATTTAAAAAAGAAATGAACAACAGAGGGCATGATGGTACATGGAGGAGCATGGAGGAAAGAGTAAAAACAATTCAGTGCTTTTTCGCATCTGGGGTTGTAATTATCCTCTAAAAATTTATTAAATTATCTGTTAAAATCTGTGGTTCTCTGGGGGCACTCTAATTGAGGTGGTATGGGATAGATAGTGTAAAAGGATAAAATGATTAATTGGAGTTCTGGGTTAACATTTCTTTGATGTTTGCACAGGCTTTGTCCATTAATTCTTCGCCTGTTCCTGCAGGAACCCATGAAAACATTGGGTCGGCACCGTATCCACCTTCTTCAACCGCTTCTACGGTTGGGATATAAAGGGAATGTCCGTTGCAGTATCCTAAAAATAGGGTTTTCTTTGCTGGTGAGTTGGCTTTTAGTCGGATGGCAAGTCCGGAGAAGAATTCACCGGAACCGCCTACGAGTGCTAATTCTTTGTTTATAAGGGCAGTTGATAGGGTAACAGAGACGGTATTATTAGAAAATTCTTTGAGTAGTGCATTGATAAGTTCCGGGAAAAATCCTTGTTTATAGACAGCCATAGCGAGGGGGTTGTTTGTATCCATGCGGGAAGGATAGGTAAATGTTTCGGATTTGAATTGTATTTGTGGTTGTGCAGGGACTGTTGTTGATATTTTTTTATAAAGTTCTGCGGAATATTCTCCGATAGCGTTTCCAAATCCGATCATTCCCTTTCGTTGGTCGTTGGTGTTGGGGGACATATCACCAGTGGAACCTTGAAGAAATATACATGGGACATTCAATAATTCTTCGAATTTTTTTTGCATAATGCCAGCCCAATCGGAACTCCAGCGACGGTCGAATATATCGTCAAGTACTGGATGTGCAGAGAAGTTAATTATTGCGGTGATAGGTTTGTCATCTATTGTATCTATGCGGATTATAGTTAATTCTGGGTCGCGCATTTTTTGAGGTTTTTTGGATACACGGTTACGATTTAGGTCGGTTTGTTCACTGGTCCATCCGATTTTGGCTGGGGTAAGTTTGTTTGTTGCTTCTGATATTGCCATACAAATCTTATTTTCGAGTTCTTCGACATATTGGATGGCTTTATCAAATTTCCCCTGTCCGCAGTCGGGTTCATTTATTAGTTCGATAACAGGTCCGTGATGTGTATGTGAACCGACAAGCATGACAGAAGAAACATTACATTCTTTTTTCACGCGTTCTGTGATTTTTTCCATTGACCGTTGTGTAGGTGAACGACCTAAATCCATTCCGCCGATAGCAAGACGATTTGTTCCGTCGTCAAATACGACAACTTTAAAATTTAGTGGATATTTTGTCCCTTCAGCGGGTAAATCATGTCTTGCCCCATATCCCCACATTGGGATGCCTGCTGGAGGGGTGATATCTACCATTGCAAAACCTGCTTTGAAAACAGGTTCTGAAAAGGCATAAGGAAAGGAGAATAAACAAAATAGAGAAATAAACAGAAAAGTTAGTTTTATTGAATGTGAAATCATAAGAATCTCCTTAAAATCATAAAATATTTTATTTCATATAAGACATGAGTATAAAACAAATTGTTTCAATAGATTTATTCATTGTGTAGGCAGATATGCAAATATTTTTAGAGAAATAGTAGATGTTATGAGGCTGTATATTTTTTTAGGATATCATTAGGGATATGCCAGAATTTTATTCGTTCGCGACGCCATGTGTATGAGATGGCGAGCCCTTTTTGTGTGGTAATAATGGCAGGGTAAGAGTATTCATGGGTAGGAATTAAATCTTTTTCGAGGTAAACGAAATCTATCCATGTTTTGCCGTTGTCTTTGGAATAAGCAAGCATTAGGATATTACGAGGTCCCCAATTCCCTGCTATGGGGTTGTAAACCAACCATAAGGTACCGTCTATATTTTTTATAAGGTCGATACCGCTATTGTTATTGGGCAAATCAGTTCGGTAAACTTTTCCCCATGTTTTTCCACCATCTTCAGAGTCACAGCGGGCAATACAGCCACCTGTAGAACGCATTAAAGCATGGACATGATTGGGCTGGGATTCCCAGAAGGTAGGTTGAATAACGCCTTTTCCACGAATTTCAGAAGATTCCATATCCCAATCATTGCTTCGTATCCATGTCATACCTTTATCATTGGTTCTGTCTGCAAAGCAACGCCACACTTTGATTTCAGTTGAAGCAGGAGCGAGCCATGTCCCGTCATGCAGGATAATGGGTTTGTTTTTAACAGGACCTCTACCACCAATATCGCCTGCTACCAGTTCTACAGGTTCAGACCATGTTTTGCCATTATCACTTGATTTCATCCAATAAGTTGACCAACCTGGGACATCTTTTCCAACTTTAAAGAATAGGTAAATTATATTATCCTGGTCTTTAAACAGGACGGGATTCCAGTGTGCTTCTTCGCGAACCTTGGCTATTTTTTGGGGTGCAGTCCATTTGTTTCCATCCCATCGGGATAGCCAGATAGCCACATCTGGATTTTTTTCTTTTGTTCCTCCAAACCATGCGGATAGGATATTCCCTTCCACTGTTTCGACTATTGTGGAGGCATGGCATTCTTTGAAGGGTCGTTCATCTTCAAAGATATAGTTTACAGTTCCTCCCCCGTTTTGAACTGCTGAGATAAAATCTTCGGTTGATATAATAGGAGGGTTATGTAGGACTACGCATGAAGAGAGAAGTAAACAGAATAATGGCATAGCAAGACTCCTTGATAGAAATTTATTAATGCTCAATTTAATCTTACCTATAACCATATAAATAAAACAAATATAGATGCGGGGATAACCGCAATAAGGGTAAATGGAATGGAAATTTTTATCCATTGCATAAATGATACAGGATAGCCTTCCTTTTTTAGCAACCCTGTTCCCACAATGTTTGCGGATGCCCCAATAGGAGTTATATTTCCCCCAAGACTGGCACCGATAAGCAAGCCGAAATAAAGTAAGGTAGGATTGAAACCTCCTTTTTCTGCAAGGATTGTAGTAATAGGTAGCATTGCGGCAAGATAAGGGACATTGTCAATAAATCCAGATAAAACAATGGATATAATAATAAGAGCAAAATACATTGTGATTTTATTACTTCCCAAAGATATGTATATCCATTCCGCAATGTCGTTTGTCCAACCAAATTTATTTAAGGTGCCAACCATTATAAATACACCAATAAGAAAAAAGGTGGTGTCCCAATCCAAATTTTTTAAGGTTTGTGTTAATGATATTTGATTAGTCCATTTAGCCCAGATTATTCCGATAATGGCTATTACCATGCAGATAAATCCTGCGGATGTGAAAAAAGTCTCTTCAAAAAAGGATGCGAGGGCAAGCAGGAAAATCAATAATAAAAGGAAGAACGTGGGTACCCACGATTTTATAGGTTCGATACTAACTTCCTGTTCACTTTTATATTTTTTAAATACCCAATAAAGAAATGTTAATGAAGTAATAGCACCTATTTGTATTGCAAAGAATATTCCAGGTTTGCCATGGTAAAAAAAGAAGTCCAAGAAGTCAAGATGTGCATACCCCGCTAATAACATACTGGGTGGGTCACCAATTAACGTTGCAGTTCCTTGTAAATTACTTGAAATGGCAACACCAATTATCAATTCACGTGGGTCAATTTTTAGTCGTTTTGCTAATTCGAAACAGATAGGAGCGATAATAAGAACGGTAGCCACATTTTCTACGAATGCAGAGATGAAAGAGGTTAAGACGCAGATAATAAGGAGGGCAGTAGGAGTGCTCATTTTTTTGTGAATGAGATACGTGGCTAAGAAGGCAGGACAACGACTGTCAATAAAGATGTCTGCCAGAAAAAGCATACCTATAAAAATGCCTATAACATTCCAATTAACGGCTTCAAACATTTCTATAGGAGTCATTAGTCCTATGAGCAGAATAATTAAAGATACAATAATGGCGGTTATACTTCTACGTGAAGGTAAAACAAAAAAAAGTAGATATGTTAGGCAGAAAAGTAAAAGTGCGATATATTTATGTTCAATCATAATGGCAATGTGTATTTAATTTTTAATGGTTCGTTTGAAAAGAATTATACCATTTTTATTAGGGAAAAAATTTACTGGTTTATGTTTATTAAATAAAAACAGAATTATTGATATTAAAGGTAATATATTATTTTACACCTTTACCTTTTAAGAAAGGACCATAAGCACTGTCAGTTTCTTGAATATGTGTAGTAAGCCAATCTTTTAGGAAGGAAGCGATTGTATTGGCGATTTCTAAATTTCCTTTTTGAATTTTAGATGTAAATTTCTTTATTTCTTCAATAAAATATTCATGTTTTTCTTTGTGTTTATCATAATCTGGATATTTATGTTGTATCATTAATTTTTCTTCTGTTCTAAAATGGATGATGCTGTAATTTATCATTTCCATAAGAGTTTTTGGAATTATATCTTTATCTTTTCCAGAATGTATGGATTCGTATAACTGATTTAATATTTTGACTAAGTTTTGATGTTGTGCATCTATTTGCACTATGTCGATTTTGAATGAGTCGCTCCAATCAATGTATGCCATTTTATATTCCTTTTAGATAATGTTAAAATATGGTTATATTTTAAAGGATTAATAAGTAAAATTAAAAAGGATGATTAATGATGGATAGAAGGAATTTTTTAAATAAGACGATAAAGACATTAACAGCGTTAAATTTAGCGAGCCAGTATCGTGTATCAGCAGACGAAGGGGAAAGTAAGAATAGGAAGTGGGAGATCGCTCCTGGCACAAAGGTTCCAACACGAAAATTAGGTAAGACTGACATTGAAACTCCTATTCTTATTATGGGTTGTTGCCAAAATATAGACCCAGTATATGACCGTAGGTTGCACCGTGCTTATGAGTTAGGGGTAAATCATTTAGATACTGCTCAAATGTATGCGGAAGGGCAGTCACATAAAACAATAGCTCCTTTTATTAAACAAATTGGTGATAGGAAAAAGTTAATAATTGCTTCAAAAGTTCATCAAACAGAAGATAAAGCTACTCCTGAAAAGTTTGTTGAGAATATAAATTTGTCGCTACAGGAATTGGAGACAGATTATTTAGATATTTTTTATATGCATATTGTAAAACATGAGCGATTTTTAGACAAAGAGTTTATCGAAATGGGAGATAAATTAAAGAAAGAGGGTAAAATTCGTTATTTTGGTTTTAGTGCGCATCATGGTAATGCTCATGAGTTAATGATGAAAGCAAGTAAATTAGGAGGTGGAATCGATGTGATTATGTTTAAGTATAGTTTTCGAGAGATGGGAAAGGATAACTTAAATAGGGCGATAGATGCATGTAAAGAAGCAGGGATAGGGTTGGTAGCAATAAAGACATTAGGTAGCATTCCAGATGATGGGGAAGAATTACTACCTTGGACATCAAAGAATTTTACAACAATACAAGCAAAATTAAAAGCGGTATGGGAAGATGAACGGATTGCTGGAATTGCCTCTCAAATGGGCAATATTCAACATGTTCATGAGAATGCTTATGCGGCGATAACTCCGATGAAGTTAACAGAGTTAGAGAAACAAGAACTTAGATATATTGCGGAGAAGACGCAACATCTTTATTGTGCAGGTTGTAACCATCATTGTGAAAATGGAATGGACACACCTTTATATGTTCAAGATGTGTGGAGATGTCTGTTATATGCGAAGGGGTATGGTGATGAACGTTGGGCTCGATATTGCTACCGTGATATTGAGAAATATATTGAGAAATTATCAATGGAACAGCTTATAATGGCAAAAGAACAATGTCCTTATCATATTGATATCCCTGGACTGTTTTATTCAGCAAGGAAGATATTAGGTTAGTTTGTTTTTCAGGTATAAAGAAATATCAGAGGCCAGTTTTTGAACGGCTAATTCTTTGGCTTTTGCCTCAATATCGAGTGTGAAGGGTCCGATATTTAACCATTCTTCAGGAAAATCAGAGAGGTTGATAAAATCGCTATGAGGTTTGGGGTCTCCATTATTCCATCCATTTTTTGGTGATGAGATATGGAAATAAGGCTCTTTTTTTATTCGTTTCCATGTTTTAAGGCATATTGCAGTGGCTTCTTTTACAGAAAGTTTATCAGGATTACAACGGTGATGATGAACATCGTATACGATTGGAAGGTGTGTTATTTTTGAAATGGGTTGTAAGTCCTCGACAGTATAATTGACATCATCATTTTCTATACATAATCGTTTTCTTGTCTTGTCGGAAAGCAATTCTGTGGATTTTATAAATCGTTCTAAACTTTCTTTTTTATTACCATATTTTCCACCAGCATGGATATTAATTACATCGGCACCCACACGTTCTGCCAAAATACCTTGATATTCTAATTCCTCAATAGATTTGTTTCGGATTATTTCATTGGGTGAATTGATAACTATAAATTGGTCAGGATGAAAACTGAGACGGATATCATTTGTTCGAGAAAATTCTTTAACGGCTGATAGGATTTTGATGATTTTATCGGAATCGGGTAGTTGTTCTAAATAATTACCTATTTTAGGATGAGTATAACGAGGGAATAACGGGGATAAAATACGGAATGCTTTAATGCTATTATTATTACAATATTTGACAGCCTCTAATAAACTGTGACAATTGTGCAGGCATATTGTAGAGAGAGTTTTTAATTGTTCTTTCCGAGGCAGAGTAAGGATGAACTTCGCAGTTACAGTACGAAATTTAATATTTTGTTCTCTAAATATACAACAAAGTCCAAAACGGATTTTTATATTCATCATAGACAAAAAATGAAATGTTTTTTATTTTTGATGGTATATAATAATAGTAGTATGAGTAAAACTTAAAATGGAGAATGTGCCATGTTTATATCACCGTTTGATACATTGAGGGTTTTGCCACGCAAACTGATGATGGAGGTTTGGCGTCGGCTGAATATGGGGTTGAACGAAGGAGAACCATGGGAACCCCTTGCTGATGTCTATGAGACAAATGAGAATTATCATGTATTTGTAGAATTGCCTGGAGTAAAGAAGGAAGACATTGTATTGACTATTGACAAAAACAAGTTAAATGTTCGTGGTAATAAGGCAAAGAAAATCGACGAGGATGAAGAGAAAATAGTATTTTGTGAATGTTTATACGGAAGTTTCGAAAAGGCTATTGAATTTACAGACGAGATAGAAGAAGATAAAGTCAATGCGGAGTTGCAAATGGGTTTGTTAAAGGTTGTGTTGCCAAAGAAATCGGTATCTGTGGGTAAGAGAATCGAGGTCTCGGGCGAATAATAAAATCACTTATTATCTGTGCTTGCGATAGTTAGTATCCAATCGGACCAAGCAATTTGAGGTGTTTCTTCAGGGGCATAGGTGCAAAGGATATATGTGTCTGCCTGTTCTATTTTAATCTCTTTTTCAATATGAACGGGTTTGTTAAGTTCACCTGAAATTTCTATAAGAGGGTCTATGAATGGCTCTGCTTTTCCATGGTCACTTACTTTCCACAAACCTATGATTACTTTTGGTCCTTTAATTAATGTGGCATTTACAGAGAAGATGTAATTGTTTGGTTGTAAATCGGACAAAGAAATACGAAACATATTACTTACATCGGTACCCGCATCTGCTTTTACCCATTTTTGAACAACTTCGTAGCCCGTTCCTTTTTTGGGTTTTTTATTCACATAAGAGTATTGAGAAAAAGGGGGTAGAAAGCCAGAAGGGACACGAGTTCCTGACAGCCATTCTGTAAATGAACCGTTTTTAATAATGTTGTTTATTTGGTCGGAGATGGGCTGAACCTCTAATATTCTAAACTCTCCTTTGAGTTTATTTTCTTGAACGATAGAATTGGAACATGACGCGAGAAAAGAAGTGAGGATAATTGTGAGAGTCAGTTTGTTTATGAAATATTGCATCATTTTTCCTTTTAAATAATTCGAACACCATTTATTTGCATATTTTATTAAAATGATTAAACCTGAAAGTGATAATTATAGTCAAATATGCATCGTTATTTGTAAAACAATTAGAGGAGTAGATTATGTTGACAAAAAACAGGAAAAATTATTACTTAAATTATTTGTTGAACATCATTTTATTTGTTGTTATTTCAGTTGGTTTATTTGCTGAGAATGTTGAAATTAATATTGTTTATACGAATGATATTCATGACCACATACGACCTGGTTACATGGGTGTTGGCGGGATTCCCTATATTGCAGGATTCGTAAATAAGGTAAGGGCAGAAAATTCGAATGTGTTATTGGTTGATGCTGGTGATTTGACAGATAAGGGTGATATGGTTGCTGATTTGACTGATGGTGAAATGATGTATAAAGCAATTGAAAAAATGAAATATGATGTAATGGTTATTGGCAATCATGATTATGATAAAGGGATTGAACGGCTTTGCGAGTTAAGAAAGATGGCACCGTCCGTAGAATTTGTAGGGACTAATTATAAAGAAGGTTTAGAACATTGTTATCAGCCATGGGTTATAAAAAAAGTAGGTAATTTATCCATAGGATTTATAGGTGTTGTAAAATTAGGAGGAGACGAAAGAAAAGTAGCAAAGGATGCTGTCCCTGAGATTAAAAAAGCGATTGATGAGTTGAAACAACAAGGTTGTCGTTTTGTAGTAGCTTTGTGTCATTTAGGTAGTAATGTGTGTGCAGGAGTGTCAAAGGAGATACCCGAGATTTCTGTGTTTATTTCTGGTCATACACATGAATTATTAAAAGATGCGAGAGTATGTAAAGATACAAATGCAATTATTGTGCAAGCAGGTTCGTATGCTATGTATACAGGGCTATTGAAGTTAATAGTAGACACAGAAACACAAAAAGTGAGTGGCTATGAAAATCAGGTGGTCGAGTTAAAACATGAGTCGATAAAACCCGATGAAGATATTTTAAATTGGGTATTTGCAGAAGAAAAGAAAATATGTCCAATTGCCTCTCAATTTTTGATAGATAATGATACGTCTATTAATACAAGTCAAATTGGGGTACTTGCGGCAAACGCACTAAGGGAAAAAGCAGGTGCTGATGTTGCATTTTGTCATCCGAGATTGCTTATCCGAAGTACATTGCCACCTATAAAATTGGATTACAATTCTGTATATTTAACAGCAGGAAGTCGTGCTAAAGAATTAGTAGAAATAAACCTAACAGGGAGACAGATAGAACAATATTTGATTGATTTACTTAAATATGGCTGGAGTAGAACTGAGTGGGCTGGAATAAATGCGGAATATGAAAGGTCTTTTCCACCAGATAAGGTTGCAGTTAAAACGGATTTGGTAGCGGATAAAAAGTATAAAGTAGTTCTTGCAGAGATGGAGTTTCAGAATCGGTTATTACGCTCATTGGAGAGAAACGAAGGGAATAATATAGATGAAATAAAGGAAGGACTTAAAAAATGTGATTTTACTTATTTCGATGCAGTATCAACATATATAGAAAAGATAAGAGGTAAAGGGGTTACTTTAGGTGAATATATTCGATTAATGAAAATTAATGGTGAAGATAAAGAAGATAAAAATGGAGATGATTCAGAATATTAGTTTTTAAATAAGAAATACACTCTAAAGTAAATCTTTGATAGAATAGATATATACTTTGGAGTGTCTATTAGTGAATATACAAGATATTATAAAATCAATAGATGTAGAGATTATTGTTAGAGGGGAAGAAAGGGATGTAAGGAAGGTATTTGCAGGAGACCGAATTAGCGACTTAATTCATTTTGCTGATGAAAAAACATTATTAATTACCCATCTAAATCATATTTCTTTGGTTCAATTATACAAGATATTTGATGTTCCTGCGATATGTCTTATTACAAATTCGGAACCTGTATTAGAACTGGTAGAAAGTGCACAAGAGATAAAAGCCTATCTCTTTGTTTCTTCATTAGAAATGTACGAGACCTGTGGTGTTATATATAAAATATTTGAGAAGGACAACACTCCGAAATGATTTCAGGTTCGTATACGGTAAAAAGAGGTGATTACATAAATGGGGGACAGGTGTCGTCCAAGATAAAAGAAGTATTAAGTAAGTTGGGGATAGCCTCAGAAATCATTAGAAGGGTTATGATTGCTGTTTATGAAGCAGAGATGAATTTAATTATCCATTCATATGGGGGAGAAATTCAGTTCTTTCTGGAGGATAACAGGATAGATATTATTGTTAAGGATACTGGTCCTGGGATTCCGAGGATAGAACTTGCAATAAAAGAGGGTTATTCTACTGCACCAGAAGAAGCAAGAGAGATGGGTTTTGGAGCAGGAATGGGGCTACCTAATATTCAAAAGAATTCTGATTTATTTGTAATCCATAGTAGTAGTAACGGGACAGTATTAAATATCTCTATCTATTTAAAAATGACGATAGAACATGAGTATATACATTCTTTTGTGGGTGTAGAATCAGAGAAATGCAAAAAGTGTATGCAATGTATAAAAGTATGTCCTACACGTGCTATCCGAGTATGGGAAGATAAAGTCCATATTATTTCAAATCGTTGTATTAATTGTAATCAATGTATACACGTATGTCCGACGGGTGTATTTAAATTGGAAATTGATAATAGGGGTATTAAAGAAGGAAATAAGAAGGTTTTTATAGTTCCATTACCGATGTTTGCATCATTAGGGAAATATAAAATTACTTCTGATTATTTACGATTATTAAGGGAAGAAAAGGGAATTAACTTATATCCATTGATGCTTTGGGAAGAAGTGCTGAAAAATAAAGTCCATGAATATGTATTGTCAGAACAGAATAATGTGGCATTACCTGTGATTTTACCGCTATGTCCTGCGGTTGTTTATTGGATACAAACAGAATATCCTTCCTTGGTAAAACATATTGCTCCATACTTAACGCCTATTCAATCAGCGATTGATAACTTCACAAATGATATAGAAATAACGGTGGTACCATCTTGTCCTTCACAGATATGTGCCTTAAAAGTAGAGGAGAATCTAAATAAAAAAGTCAATATCCTTGACCCATTTGAAGCACTTAATTATTTTCGTAAATTAGAAGTTGGGGCTTTACCTAATGAAGAATCGTATGAATTGTCAAATTATAATGTAAGTAAAAGTGATAGTGTTGTTATTACAGGTTTGGAATCTGTAAGGATGTTTTTAATGAGTTTAGAAAAGAAGCAATTACCTTTTATGCCTAAAATTGTAGAACTGTATACATGTCGAGGGGGATGTTATGGAGCACCTTTTTGGGGAAAAGAACCAGAGACCACAAGACTGTATTTTGAAAATAAGTGGCAAGAAATAAAACAAAGTAGCGAGAGTATAGGAGAATTGAAGGTTCAATTTAGAGTTACAGGTTTGAAACCGAGAAGAGGGATTCGTTTAGATGAAAATATACAAAAAGCGATGAGAAAGTTAACAGACATAGAACAAAAGAATAGAATACTTCCAGGAAGGGATTGTGGTATTTGTGGTGCCCCGACATGTTTGGATTTTGCCGAAGATATTGTTCTGAATAATATTGATGTAAAACATTGTCCTTATATAATAAAAGAATAGTAATAAAAAGAAAGGATGATTAGACTATGGGTATAAAAATAAAAGATATTTCAAGACAGTTAGAATTAAGTTTACTGACAGTGGGTTTAGAGGATGTGATGGAAAGGGAAGTTGATTATGCCTATGTGTCTGATTTGCTAAGTGATGTTTTAGCGAATGCTCCAAAAGGTGCAGTTCTGGTTACATTGCAAACACATATTAACGTAATTGCGGTTGCGGTTCATGCGGAGTTAACGGCAGTTATTTTTATTCAGAATCGTATGCCAGAGAAAAGTGTAATCGAGAAAGCGGAACAAGAAAAGATATTGTTGTTTACAAGTTCTGAATCTGCGTTTAAAGTTGCTGGGACATTATATCAATTAGGATTGAGAGGATAATCCTTTGTCATTAATTTATGCAGATTTACATATCCATTCTGTATTATCTCCGTGTGCAGACCGTAAAATGATACCTGAAAAAATATATAAACAGTTAAGTAAGATGGGGATTCGTATATTTGCAATTTGTGATCATAACAGCACAAAGAATGTAAATGCTTTTTATGAATATGGGAAGAAGTATTATCCAGATATACTATTTATTCCAGGTATAGAGATAACGACAATGGAGGAAGTGCATATCTTAGGGTTATTTGAGGATTTGAGTATTGCAGATGAAGTTGGAAATGTTATACGGGACTCGTTAGTAGATATAGATAATATGCCCGAGTTTTTTGAGTCTCAAAATGTGATAGATATGATGGGGCAGAAGATAGATGAAGAGGTGAAGGCACTCTATTACGCTACTAACTATGAGGTTGAAGAGGCTGTACTTACCCTTAAAAAATACAATGCATTAGTTATAGCGGGACATATCGATAGGCCTTCTTTTTCTGTAATAAGTCAATTAGGTTTTATACCAGAAAATTTGTTTGATGTTTTAGAAATATCTCCTGTATCTGTTAAAAATGTTTTAGATAAAAATGAGTTTAAAGTGAGAGATGTGATTTATAAGGTACCAGAACATATTCCTTTAATAACATCTTCTGATTCGCATTCTGTTGGGGAAATAGGATTTGTAAAAACTGGATTTTATATAGACAGTCTGACCTTTAATGGTCTAAAGGAAGCGATAAAAAGAAAACCTATTATGGAGGTATGCCAATATTGATAGAAATATCTCTACATATACTTGATTTGTTAGAAAATTCTATTAATGCGGGTGCAGATAAAATATGGATTACTATCGATGTTAATGAAAATGAGGATATGTATTCGGTGTGTGTTGAAGATAACGGTAAAGGTTTTAGTATAGAGGCAGAACAGATATTAGACCCATTCTATACAACAAAATCATCAAAGATAGTGGGATTGGGATTGAGTTTGGCAAGGGATTCTGCGGAACAATCAGGAGGGAAGATAGAAATAGGTAAAAGTGAAAAATTAGGAGGTGCTAAGGTAGTATTAACTTTTCAAATATCACATATAGATAGAGTTCCGATGGGGGATTTAGGTAATACGATATCTGGAATATTTTTAACCAACCCAAATGTCAATATAAATATCCACATCATTAAAGATAATCAACATTTATTATTAATAGACACAAATGAATATAAGAATATGTGTAGATTAAATAATGAATTAGAATGTTCCCAAAGAATTGCTTATGAAATAAATGAAGTTGTGAAGAAATTAGGTATTTAAGATGTAAGAACCTTAAAATATGGGTAAAGGCTTATCTAATTTTTATTTTTTAAGTTAGGTTAACATTTTTAATAACAATAGCAAGCGACTTAAGAATATTATTTGTCGAATTTGGAAAATGTTTCAGGGCTGATGATAAGTTATACAAATATTGGAAAGTGATGTCTGATATTTTCAATGATTTTTTAATTCGCACCGTTCCATTCGAACAGGTTAAAAATATTTCTAAGAGATTCCCCACCGCCTTAGGTTCTAATGCATTTTTTTTAATTTTTCCCTTTTTTATTTGTTCAAGTAGTGGTTTTATTTCAGGATTTATTTTGTGCTTTTCGATAATGTCATGGGATAAGTTTTGAAATAATGGAGTTGAAAATACTTTGTAGAAAAAAGTTTCTATTTCGTGACGGATTATTTCTACAACAAATGGATGTTCATAAGGAATATGTGATTGAAGACAGAGTCTTCGTAATAGGTCTATACTTTCAGATGAGAGGTGTTCCCAGCCATCTAACTTTTTGTCTAACATTATACCAATGGTGTCTGGAACAATCGTTTTTATAGAAAAAACATGTTCATTTTTTTTAGATTCGATATTTATACTTATGTTTCCATTTAATTGTTCAACTAACTTATTTATGATATGGTTTAATTCATCATTAGTATGGATAGGATTTTTAGTTTTGACGATAGTCTCTATATTGTATTCTCTCGAGACTTTTTCATAGTTTATAGAGAACAATCCGACCTCCCTGTTTTTATAGATGATAAATGGGAACAGGAGACATGAGATAATGCTTATCAGGGTTAATTCAGGAGCCCAAAGAAAAGGAATGTTGGGGTCAATTTTAATTTCGATGTTATTAGGTTTGTGAGTTAATGTTGAAAGTATTTCCCAAAGATTAGTAAAAACTGTGTGAAGATTAAGTATCTTGTTTTGATTGTGTTTTGAGATAAATCGTTTAATTATTTCCTCTGATAGTTCGATATTATCTTGTATTTCTAAGAAATCCGTTATGGTTTTGTATGACGAAGGTATAATTCTGAAACCTGAAAGTTTAAATACGATGTGATTTTCTTCTATGATAATTTTCCCTCCGTTTGTTGCGGAGGTCCAAATGTCATTCAAGAATGAAATTGGAAAAGGAAGAAAGTAATTTACGAGAACATATTTATTTGAAGCATTTTCTCCATAAATAGCGGTAAGTGTTGGAATAAGAAAACCTACCTCTTCCTTTTCTTGATATGAGAGAAAAGAGACATTATTATTGATAGAATTTTGTTTTAAGAATAGTGATAAACAGGTATAAATAATTTGATTATCAAGGAATAAATGCTCTGTTAAAATTTTGTTTTCGATAGTGATTTTTATATTTAAGTTTTCCTCTAACTTATGTAGGAAGGAGTCTGTATTTATTTTACATGGTTTGGGTTGAGATAGTAAGTTTAAAAAATCGTTATGAAAGAAGAGGAGGTTTTTATTTGATATGTTATCTTTTGTGATACCGAAAAATAGATATAAATATATTTTTAATAATAACTGGTTCATAAAAATAAAGTGCAACTCTTAGAAACAATATTCTACTTTGAAATGTCTTATTATATGAAGTATACTTACTCAAATTCATAAGAGAGAAGCAAGGTGGCTGAAAGATTATTACACATATTAGTTCAGTATATATGTTTATTATTTTGCCTTTCGGCGCATGAAGCGGCACATGCGGCGGCTGCGGATAGGTTTGGCGACCATACTGCTCGTATGTTGGGAAGGCTGACTTTAAATCCGATAAAACATGCAGACCCGTTAGGGACGTTTATTTTGCCATTATTAATGATGATAACCCAGTTTCCATTTCTATTTGGTTGGGCAAAGCCAGTTCCTGTTAATGTTCGTAATTTGCGTAATCCAAGAGTGCATCAGGTTTTTGTAGCAATGGCTGGTCCTACTGCGAATCTCTTGTTGGCTTTGGTTTTTACGTTTGTTTTGAGATTAACTGTGATTATAAACGGTATTACAACTCCTGAAGAGATGTTTACATCTCCTGCCTGTTTAGTATCTATTTCTATAGTAATGATAAATCTTGTCTTACTTCTTTTTAATTGTATTCCATTACCACCTTTAGATGGACACCATGTATTGAATTATTTTTTGCCCCCTGAAGGACAAAGATTTTTACAACAAATGGGACCCTTTGGATTAATTATAGCGATAACGTTGGGCTCAAGAATAATATCTCCACCGTTGCAACATATCGCAGGATTTTTACTTTCCTATGGGCTGACAGGTTTTAGTATTTTTTGATTTATTTCAACATCGTATTTTTGAATAATTTTCCCAATTTATGTTGAATATTGTATACTATTTATCAATCCTTGAAAATCTCCCTTATTAGTATTATTAATGGAAATAAAGCACACAGACTAAGGATTTTTTTAAAAGAAGGTTTAGGATTATGGATTTACCTAAAAATTATGATGTAAAGAGAATTGAAGAAAACTGGATAAAGACATGGAAAGAGACGGGAATATATCGTTGGGACCCTTCAAAAACACGTGAACAGACTTTTGTTGTAGATACACCTCCCCCAACTGTGAGCGGTTCTTTGCATGTAGGGCATATGTTTAGTTATTCCCATCAAGATTTTATTGTTCGGTATCAAAGAATGAAAGGTAAAAATATATTCTTCCCGATAGGGTGGGATGATAATGGATTGCCAACAGAAAGACGAGTGCAAAATTACCTTAATGTTCGTTGCGAACCTTCGATGTCTTATGACCCTAACCTTAAAGTATCCCCTGGTAAAAAGGGAACACCACCTCTACCCGTAAGTCGTAAAAATTTTATTGAGTTGTGTGACCAAGTTATTGTTGAAGATGAAAAGGCATTTCGGAACTTATGGACACGACTCGGAATGAGCTATGACTGGGACCTTGAATACGCAACGATTGACCGACATTGCCGTTTAATTTCTCAGGCGAGTTTTATTGAACTTTATAAAAAAGGGGAGATATATCAGGAAGAAAGGCCTGTTTTATGGGATGTAGATTATCAAACTGCTATTGCTCAAGCGGAACTTGTAGATAAGGAAGTTGCTTCTGCTTTTTACTACTTTCGATTCCCTTTTCCTGATAGTGATGAATATCTTGTGATAGCAACTACACGACCGGAATTACTTCCGGCGTGTGTAGCGGTTTTAGTTCATCCAAACGATGAGAGGTATAACAAATACATAGGGAGAACAATTTTAACACCATTGTTTCATGTTCCTGTTCCTATTATGGCAGATGAAAAAGCGGAGCCAGAGAAGGGAACGGGGGTTGTTATGGTATGTACTTTTGGTGACCAGACAGATGTGGAGTGGTGGAAACAATTTAATTTGCCTCTGCGACAAATTGTGGCGAGGAATGGAACTTTGTTGCATATTGAGTTTGTAGATATTGGTGAAAAGACGAAGACTTCTTCGGATACAGGGCATCTGATTGTTCCTTCAAAGAACCCACAAAAAGCCAATGAAGTTTATTCCAGAATGCAAGGACTATATACGGGAAATGCCAAGAAGATTATTGTAGAAATTGCGAATCAAATAGAGGGTATAATTGACCGTCCCGAAACGCAGATTACCCATGCGGTTCGTTTCTTTGAAAAAGGTGACCGACCTTTAGAAATTGTTCCGACACGGCAGTGGTATACCCGAATCATCGATAAAAAAGAGGCACTTATTGAGCAAGGTAAAAAAATAAAATGGCATCCTGATTATATGTACAAACGGTATGAACACTGGGTCGAAGGATTAAATCAGGATTGGTGTTTGAGCAGGCAGAGATTTTTTGGTGTTCCTATTCCCGTATGGTATCCGATAAATGAAGATGGAGAAATAGTATATAGTAAGCCAATTATACCTGAAATAAAAGATTTGCCAATTGACCCATTGTCAGATGTTCCTTCTGGTTATACGGAAGAACAAAGAGATAAGCGGAATGGTTTTACAGGAGAACCAGACGTCTTAGATACATGGGCAACAAGTTCGCTTACACCACAGATAGCAACGCATTGGTTTTTAAATCCAGAACGACATAAAAAATTGTTTCCAATGGATATACGTCCACAAGCCCATGATATTATTCGTACATGGGCGTTTTATACAATCGTAAAAGCATATCTTCATGATGGCGATATCCCATGGAAGAATGTTGTTTTGAGTGGTTGGATATTAGACCCTGACCGTAAAAAAATGTCAAAGAGTCATGGGAATGTAGTAACTCCTGAACCACTGATTGAACAACATGGAGCTGATAGTGTTCGGTATTGGTCAGCTAAAGCCCGATTGGGGGTGGATACTGCTTATGATGAACAGGCTTTTAAGGTGGGTAGGAAATTATGCACAAAATTATTTAATGCAAGTAAATTTGCAATTATGCAACTCCAAAGTGTGGATAGGGGGTTGCTTAAGAAAGAATCTATCCAAAACCCAATAGATATTGCTGTTATAAATGAATTGAAAGTGTGTATTCAAAGGGCAACAACCAGTTTTGAAGAATTTGATTATGCTCAAGCCTTAATGTTGACAGAAGAATTTTTCTGGAGTGTTTTTTGTGATAATTATTTGGAAATTATAAAGCCTCGTGTATATCAGGCAGAATTAAGCGATGAACGAATTTCTGCATGTAGTGCGTTGCGACTTATACATCGTGCTGTTATTCGTTTGTTTGCTCCATATTTGCCCTATATAACTGAAGAGGTCTGGAGTTGGGAATACTCGAATGATAAAGATATGGCAAGTTCTATTCATAAAAGTCCATGGCCATCTGTGAAAGAATTTGATGGAGTACCTACTACTCCATATCCAGAATTATATGAGGTTCTTATTTCTCTAATTAATCCTATTAGAAAAGCGAAAGCCGATGCGAATATAAGTTTAGCGGCACCTGTTACAAAGATAGAAGTTAAGTGTCCATCAGCAATGAATAAAGTATGTCAAATATTACTAAAAGATGTTGTTGCGATGCTTCATGTAAATGAATGCAATATTATCGAAGGGAATGAGAAGATAGAAGTTCTTGTTCATATCTAAGACAATATCCCAATTTTAAGATGATATAATAAGAATAGGGTTTTATCTAATTGTTATTTAGGTAAGGAAATGAAGAAGTTTATTGAAAATAGTATTTTAAAATCTAAAATCCAAAAGGATTATGTCAATATAGAAGGGAAGG
>JAIWNQ010000123.1 GCA_020216745.1 Candidatus Hydrogenedens sp. | reverse complement strand
TGTTTAATTTTTTAATACCTGTTAAGAAAATAAAAATTAGTGAACGTATTATTTCGGAAGAAATGAAAAGGAATGATTTGTCACAGATACCTGAATACTATATTTATGACACATCAGGACCTTATAAGAATACAGAAGATTCGGGTGATTTTCAAAAAGGGATAATAAAAGTAAGGGATAGATGGGTAAGTTTGAGGGGAGAAATACAAATATTTCAAAAAGGAAATAAAACAATACGAAAGGCAAAACATGGGAAACGGGTAACTCAACAGTACTATGCAAAGAAAGGCGTTATTACTCCTGAGATGGAATATGTGGCGTATCGGGAAAGTATTGAGATAACACAAAATAAAATGTGGATTGAATGGTTATGGAAAGAAAGGGCAGAGGAAATTATAGAGAAGGCAATCATTTCTCCAGAATGGGTTTGTCAACAAGTGGCAGAAGGGAAAATTATTATCCCCGCAAATATTAATCACCTTGAATTGGAACCTATGGGAATTGGACAGGGGTTACGAACAAAAATTAATGCTAATATAGGCAATTCATCTATTCGAAGCGGAATGAAGGAGGAAGTTGAAAAGATGATTTGGGCGGTGATGTGTGGTGCTGATACTGTTATGGATTTGAGCACAGGTGAAGGAATTGAGTCTATTAGGGAAGCGATAATTCGAAATTCACCTGTTCCTATAGGGACGGTGCCAATTTATGAAGCACTGGAGAAAGTAGAAGGGAAACCTGAAAATATTACATGGGAATTGTATCGTGATGTCCTAATTCAACAAGCAGAGCAGGGGGTAGATTATGTTACGATACATGCAGGGTTATTGGAAGAACATTTGCCATTAGTAGAAAAACGACTTGCAGGAATTGTTAGTCGTGGGGGTGCAATTATTGCACGGTGGATGAAGGTACATAAACAACAAAATTTTACATATACCCATTGGGATGAAATTTGTGAGATTTTATCTACCTATGATGTAGCAGTCTCAATAGGTGACGGTTTGAGACCTGGGTGTATTTATGATGCAAACGATGAGGCACAATTTGCGGAGTTGAAGGTTCAGAGCGAACTTGCAAAAAGAGCAGAAAAGTTTGATGTGCAGGTAATGCACGAAGGACCAGGACATATTCCTATGAATAAAATTCTGGAGAATATTAATATTCAAAAAGACTGGTGCAATTCTGCTCCATTTTATACATTAGGTCCAGTGGTAACTGATATTGCGACAGGTTATGACCATATTAGTTCTGCTATTGGTGCTACGCTTATTGGTTCTGCAGGGACTGCAATGTTATGTTATGTAACGCCGAAAGAACATATCGGATTGCCAGATAGGGATGATGTAAGGGAAGGGGTAATTACATATAGAATATCGGCTCATGCCTCAGATATTGCCAAAGGTTTGCCTTCCGCTTTGCTTCGAGATTGTCTTATGGCATTGGCAAGAGTTAAATTTTCATGGGAAGACCAGTTTGCTCTTGCATTAGACCCTGAAAAGTCATTAAGAATGTTTATGGAAAGTAATCCGTGTATCAAGGAGAACGGGGGAGATAAAATAAATCAAAACTATTGCACCATGTGTGGACCTAAGTTTTGTGCAATGAAACTTTCTAAAACAGACAAGTAGAGTTAATAAAATGAAAATTGGAAAGTATGAAATAGAAAAGCCGTTGTTTCTTGCACCTATGGATGATATAACCGATTATCCTTTTCGTAATATTTGTAAAGAATGGGGTGCTGATGTTGTTATTACTGAATTTGTAAGTGCAGAAGCAGTTATCCGCAATGTGGATAGGTCATTGAAAAAAATGAACTTTAGTGAACAGGAAAGACCTATAGGTATTCAGTTATACGGTAATGCGGAATCATCAATGGCAAATGCGACCAGAACCGCCGAAAGTTTTAATCCAGATTTTATAGATATTAATGCAGGTTGTTGGGTAAAAAAGATAGTAAATAGGGGAGATGGTGCAGGATTGTTAAAAGACCTAAAAAAATTAGAACGGGTTTTGTCTGAGGTAAAGTCAAATACGGGATTGCCTGTTACCTTAAAAACACGGTTGGGTTGGGATGATAGTAATATTAATATCTTTGATGTTTTAGAAATTGCTTATACAATAGGTATTGATTTTATTACAGTACATTTAAGGACGAGACAACAAGGGTTAAAGGGAGATGTGGATTGGTCCTGGATACCTAAAATAAAAGAAAGAACGAGAATTCCTTTTGTTGCTAATGGAGATATAAAAACTCCACAGGATGTTGAAAAATGCTTCGAATTAGGTGCGGATGGAGTTATGATAGGAAGGGCTGCTATTGGTAATCCCTTTTTATTTAAACGATGTAAATTGTATTTGAAAAAAGGAGAATATTTGCCAGAACCAAATATTAAAGAACGAATACAGTGGTGCCTGATACATTTTAGAAAACATATTGAGTATTATGGTGAACAAAGAGGTGTTCCCATATTTAGAAAGTTTTATAATGGCTATTTGCATGGTTATCCTTATATAGGAAAAATACGCACAGAAATTATGAATCTTAAAGATGCACAAAAAATAGAAGACGTATTAATATCAGTTATGGAAAATCCAGAGAAGGCCAGTGGTATGGTTCTTTCTGATACAAATGAATAAAGGAAATATTATGTTAGAACGATTAAAAAAGGAAGTATTTGAAGCAAATTTGCAATTGGTTCAGGAAAAACTTGTCATTTTAACATGGGGCAATGCCAGCGGAATAGATAGGGAACGTAATTTGGTAGTAATCAAGCCAAGTGGTGTGCCGTATTATAAATTAAAAGTGAGGGATATGGTTGTTGTGGATATGGAAGGAAAAACTATAGAAGGGGAATTAAAACCATCTGTGGATTTGCCTATTCATCTGGCTATATATAGAAATATCCCCAATGTGGGTGGAGTTGTTCACACTCATTCCCATTTTGCAACATGTTGGGCTCAAGCAAGAAAACCAATTCCGTGCTTGGGAACTACACATGCAGATTATTTTTTTGGAGATATTCCACTAACTGAATTGCCCAATACGGAAGATTACGAAACTTCTATTGGAGAACAGGTTGTGAAATGCACTTTGCAACATGGTGTGGAAAGATGTAAGGCAGTTCTTGTCCCTGGACATGGACCTTTTGTCTGGGGAGAAAATGTAGAGAAAGCAGTTGAAACAGCCTTTGTTCTTGAACAGTTAGCAGAAATGGCGTACCATACAGTCATGATAAACAATGGGGATATAACAAAATTAGAGGACGAATATTTAAATAAGCATTATGAACGAAAGTGGGGAAAAGATGCGTATTATGGTCAGAAATAATGTTTTATATCGTTTATTAAATGAAATTGATTAAATACAAATATTTATATTTATTTATAATACTATTTATTGTTTTTATTATGTATACATTTTCGTTATTTGCTAAATATATCTTTCCAAATATACTTTATCAAAGAACATCTTATATTTATAGAACGCCTGCTTACTATAACTGGAAGTATGAAGATATATTTGCTACTGTTGATAAAGAAAAAACACACGGTTGGTATATCCCTGTTGAAGGTTCAAAAGGGATTGTTCTTTTCTCTCATGGAAATGCAGGGAATATTGCAGACCGATTGGAATCGGTAGGTATTTTTCGCAAGTTAGGTTTAAGCGTTTTAGTGTATGATTATGGTGGATATGGTCAGTCAACAGGAAAACCTTCAGAAGAGAGATGTTGTAACGATGCATTAGCAATGTGGAGGTATTTAATAGAAAAAAAGGGATATTCACCAAGGAATATAATTCTTTTTGGCCGTTCTTTAGGTGGTGCGGTAACGGCAGATTTAGCAACGAAGGTAGGTTGTGCGGGGGTAATCCTTGAAAGTACGTTCCTTTCAACAATTGATGTGGCGAAAGATGTCTTTTCATGGTTTCCAGAGCGGTTTGCGAAGAGGAATGAGTTTTGTACGAAAAAGAAAGTGAAAAACATTAAATCTCCTGTTTTAGTTATACATAGTCCACAGGATACTATTATCAAGTATTATCACGGTAAAAAAATATTTGAATTATTGGAATGTGAGAAGGAATTTTTGGAGATTACAGGTGACCATAATGAGGGGTTTATTATAACGGGAGATAACTATATCAATGGGTTGAAAAATTTTGTAGAAAAAGTATTAAATTCATCGGTGTAAGAACAGGTTTTCTACTGGATAAGTGTATAGTCCACAGTATTGAAATTGTCGTTATCCAAAATTCGTGCAATGATAAACAAAAAATCACTCAAACGATTATAAAAAGGTACAAATACTTCATTAATTGTCTCGGGTTGATTTTTCTTTAAAGTAATCAATCTACGTTCAAATTCTCTTGCTACTGTGGTTACTATATCTGCATAAGCAGAAATAGGATTGTTAGCGGATGCAATAAACTTTCTTGGTAATTGAAGTTGTTCTTCCAATTGTGCTTGCCATTGTTCTAATTGATTTAAGTGTTTTTGACTTAATCGAGGATGGTTGGATGGAACTAATACACCAGAAGGGTCGGATATTTGTGTTCCAGTTATGAAACAGCAATGAATAAGCCATAAAAGTGTCTCAGAAAGGAATATTTTATGTGGATTGTCTGATTGTAAAATTTGCAATCTAAGATATGATAAGTTAGCACGGAGACTGTCTAAAGAACCAAGACATTCAATGATTTCCGAATCCTTTAAAACCCAATGTCCATCAGGTAATTTTGTTTTTCCCTTGTCTCCTTGTTTTGTTGTAACGTAAGATTTTTTCATATTAAACCAACCTTTTATATAATCTCAACACCTATGGGACAATGGTCAGAGCCGAGAACATCAGATAATATCCATGACCGTTTAATTTGTTTCTTAAATGCTTCATTTACCACATGATAGTCAATTCTCCAACCGATATTCCGAGCTCTGGCATTTGTTCGATACGACCACCATGTATAATGTCCTCCTTCTTTGCAAAACATCCGAAATGTATCTACAAAACCTGCATTCAAGAATTTTGTCATGGCTTCCCTTTCTTCAGGATAGTATCCAGCATGATTTTCATTTTCTTTAGGTCGGGCAAGGTCAATTTCTGTGTGTGCTATATTAAAGTCTCCACATACGAGGATATTTTTCCTCTTCTTTTTAACGAAATTAAGGAGTGTTTTTTGTAATTTATCAATAAATTCAAGTTTGTAAGGAAGTCGTTTTTTTTCCTCTTGACTGTTAGGCCAGTATGAATTGAAGAGAATAAAATTACTGAACTCAGCTATTTGGAGTCTACCTTCATTTGTAAAGTCGGGGTCATCTATTTCTATTATTTGGATGGGTTTATTTTTACTGAAAAAAGCAGTTCCACTATAACCGGGTTTTTTTGCACAACTCCAATACGTGTGATAATGTGATGGTATAGGGAGAGTATTGTCATTTATATCAGAAGGTTTTAATTTGGTTTCCTGCAAGCAAATAATATCTGGCGATACTTTTTCAAGCCATTCAATAAATCCTTTTTTCAAGATGGAACGGAATCCGTTAATATTCCAAGAAAGTACAACTGTCATGTATTTACTCCTAAATTGTTAGTAAATTTATAATTAGTATAAGAAAAAAAATTGTAATAAAACGACTTTAAATTAACATTATCATTGGACACAATAAACATGTTGGTGAGAGTAGATATCTCTTGAACTGTTGTATAATAAAAAGCGTATTTGTTATAATTATATTCCTTACGGCGGCGTAGCTCAGTTGGTTAGAGCAGCGGAATCATAATCCGCGTGTCCGGGGTTCGAATCCCTGCGCCGCCACTTTCTCTTTATATAAGGTTATTATAAGGGAGATGGTTTTATGAACTATGTTCCATTAGGAAAATCAGGCTTGAAAGTTTCAGAAATATGTTTGGGGACAATGACATTTGGTAATGAGGCAGATAAAGAAGTTAGTTTCAAAATTATGGATTGTGCTTATGATATAGGTATAAACTTTTTTGATACTGCTCACAATTACAATAAAGGGGAAACAGAAAAGATTGTAGGTGAATGGATAGGTGACAAGCGTAAAGATATTATTATTGCTTCAAAGGTATTTTTCCCATCACAAAAAGGGATAAATAATGAAGGATTATCAAAAAAGAATATTATCCAATCTGTAGAAGAGTCTTTACGAAGATTGAAGACAGAATACCTTGATATACTTTATCTTCATCATTGGGATGAGGACACATCTATAGAGTATTCTTTAGAAGCGGTACATACATTGATTATGCAGGGGAAAGTTCTTTATATGGGCATTTCTAACTTCTCTGCATGGCAAATAATGAAGGCAATTGCAGTAGCAAGAGAATATCATTATGCGCCTGTTGTTTGTATACAACCTATGTACAGTCTTCTTAAACGGCAAGTAGAAGTGGAAATCTTGCCGTTGGCTAAACATGAAAACCTTGCAGTTGTTCCTTATAATGTTCTGGGTGCTGGCATGTTGACGGGAAAATATCTGAAGGGAGGTAAAGGCAGATTAGATGAGAATAAGATGTATCAGAAAAGATATGAGAATCCAATTTATGTAGAAATAACCAAGAGATTTGTTGAATATGCAGAGAAAAAGGGAATTTCTCCCGCTGTTCTTGCTGGGGCTTGGGTTAAAAGCCATCCATGTGTTACATCAATATTAGTTGGGGCAAGGACATTAGAGCAGTTTAAAGAAGTTGTAGGATGTGTTAATGTAAAGATAACAGAGGAGGAATGGACAGACATTTCTAATTTATCATATATACCACCTTCGGCGACAGATAGAGAGCCTCTGGAGATTTATAGAGTAAGAGGCTGGTAGGTAACAAGAAGAAGTGAGATGATTCTAATCGAATTGGGAAAGAAAAGGTTGAATTCTCTTTACCAGAAACTCTCTCATATCTTGCAAGTTTTCTAAAATTAGATGGATATTTTGATTTGTTACTATAGTTCTTCCGAAGATGCCACGAACTTCTACAAACAGTTCCTTTTTACTATGTCGAAAAGACTCAATAAGCACGTGGTAAATGCCTGGTGTGTCATTTGATTCAGGAAAAATCAATTTTACCCCGACAGCTGTGGTAGGTCTGCCAAAGTGGTCAATTATTAATTCTTGTTTTTGATTTAATAATTTTTCTAAGATTAAAATTTTTGAGTCCTCATATCTTGTCAGAGCATAGGTTGACCTTAGTGTCCCTGTATGAGCAAGGAAGACAGGTTGATTTCTTGCTGATAGGATACGAGGTGAAAGTTCTTTAACTTTATTTAAGAATTCATCAAAGGTAATAGATGCCCATTCTTCAATGATTAATGTGCGGTCGATGAGAAATAAGACAATGGATTGACTTCGATTCCCACGAGTTGAATAAAATCGTGTTTGCATCGGAAAACTGAAATCGATGCTGTCGTAAGAAACAGATGTTCCCACTAAGTCATAATAAAGTCGTTGTAATTGTTCTTTATTGATGGGAGTTGGATTGTGAATTAATTCGATGGAAAAATGAATAGGCCGATCTTCCTGATGCATATTATTCTCCAAAACATATTATAATTTATACTTTAATACAACAAGGATAGATAATTATAGGAAAAATAGAGTATAAATTGAAATAACAAAATAGGATTAAAATATTGAAAGAAGGTAGAGTATTAGCAATTGATTATGGAGAAGTAAGAGTAGGTGTTGCTATTAGCGACCCGTTGCGGATTTTTGCTTTTCCACTTTTAGTTATTGATTTAAGGAAAACGGAAGATTGTATAAAAGAGATACAAAAAATAGTTATAGATAAGGATATCAAAAAAATAATTATAGGATTACCATTACAATTAGATGGGAAAGAAGGGATACAATCTGGAAAAGTACGAGAATTTTATAGAGAGATAAAAGAAAATATACAGAATGTAGATATTGAACTTGTGGATGAACGATTGACGACCACATCAGCACAAAAGATGTTAACAAACATTGGCCTGAGCATAAAAAAACAACGGGGTGTAGTTGATAAGATTGCAGCGGCAAAGTTGTTAGAAATGTATCTTGAACGTGAAAAAAGAAGGTAGTAGTGTATAAAACATGCCAAAACATTTAAAGAAAAGAAATTGGCTGACAATTTTATGTTTATTATTGGCAATGTTTGTTTTTTTAATTTTTATTTCTGCTGGTATTAGTTTAAGTCTATATATTTATATGGTGAGAGATGCTGTCCCTGGTGAGCAAGTGGAAATAACTATTCCAAAGGGAAGTACAGCCAGAAATGTGGCTACTATATTGAAAGAGAATAATTTAATCCCACACGAAATATTTTTTTTGATTTTTTTGAAGTTAGAGGGTGAAGATAAGAATATTAAGTATGGGATTTATTCTATTCCTAATGGTGTTTCTATTCGCCAAATATATGAATTGATAAAAAAAGGGCCAGTTAGACCTATTTATGTTTATAAAATAACTGTCCCAGAAGGATTGACGAATAAGCAGATAGCAGATATAACACCCAATCCAGAGGAGTTTTTAAATCTTGTAAATTCAAGTGAATATGCAAAAGAGAAAGGAATACCTGGACCGACTGTTGAGGGTTTTTTAATGCCTGGAACATATATGTTTGAGGAAGTTCCAAGTATGAGAGAATTGGCAGATGCAATGATGAAGCAATTTAATAAAAATTGGGATAAATTATGTGAGGAATATAAAATTAATGTATCAGAAGAAGAAAGATATAAAACAATTATAATTGCATCATTAGTTGAAGAAGAGTCTAAGATAGATGACGAGAGACCATTGATTGCTCAGGTAATATATAACAGGTTAAAGAAGGGAATGTTGCTTCAAATAGATGCTACTCTTCAGTATGCAAATCAAAAGTATGGTGAATTACTTACAGAACAAGATAAATTAATAGATTCTCCCTATAATACATACAAATATAAAGGGTTACCACCTACACCAATATGTAATCCAGGAATTCAAAGTATTCGGGCAGTTATATCACCTACGGATGGGGATTATTTATATTTTGTATCAAATGGTGATAATAGGACACATACGTTTAGCAAAACAATAGATGAACATATTACTGCCGTTAAAAATTATAAAAAGGAACTAAAAAATAATAATTCTTCAAACGTTGATAATAAGGGACAAAAGTAAGATTATAATCGTTTATTTTTCTTAGGTCGATACATTCCAAGCATTGAAATCGCTAAACTTATTATCGCTATTTCTGAAATGGAAGTATTGTTGCCCTTTTGATTACAACCGCATTTTTTTACAGGTTTGGTTGGTTCTCCTTCATTTGTTTGTCCTTCGTTTGTACCATCATTAGAGCCATCATGTGTTCCGTCAACGGCACCTTCATTTGAGCCATCAACAGAGCCATCAGGAGAGCCATCATGAGTTCCGTCATTGGAACCTTCTTGTGTTGTTACAGGTTTTAGTGCAACAGACTCGGATTTTATATTTCCCGCTGGTACAGTTGTGGTTAATGAATGGTTTTGGAAACTGGGGGCAGTGATGGTAACATTGTATGTCCCTTCTGGAATAGAACTGAAGGTGTATACACCATTTGTATTTTGGGAGAGTGGTGGATATACAGAAGGACTCAATGAGATAGTAGCATTTAGTACAGATTGTTTGTTTGAAGCATTCCAAACAACAAATGAAAGTGAAGAAGCTACAAGAGCAGAGCCTTTTTTTAATGCATAATTAATTTTAACATTTCCTTCAACTAATGAAGTTGTATCCTCTGTTCCCCAATCATTATTGTCCGCTATGATTGGAGTTGACCTTTCATTAATAATTGCTTTACCGGATTCTAACTCAAAAGTATTCCAGCCTGTATTAGGGTCATTAATATCACCTAAAGAGTTGGAAGGATTGGAACTGCTTTGATTATCCTTAATGTAGATAGATGTGGGTGAAACAGTATCTATACTATCCGATGTCCTAAAGATGCATCGACGAATAATAGGTATACTGTCTCCTATTTGGACACC